>NZ_NALQ01000001.1:0-31464 GCF_008680225.1 Prevotella sp. LMAG:51
AGGGTTCTCGTTCATATCCAGTTTGTTGGCGATGCAATACTTGTTCCAGTCGTTCTGCGACATGGTGACATAGACGCTTGCTGAATCATCCACGGCGAAAGTCATGTTGTGTTCAGCCAGATAAGCATCCACCTGCGCCTTGCTCGTCCACTTGTCATATTCGCCATAGCCCAGGTCGGCAGCTCCACCCTTGCCTATGCCGCTTGTTCCACTGTTGGTTCGCAGCTGGTAACCATCGAAGGCGAGGTCCCATTCCGTGGCAGGATAAGCCATGGTCTTTGGATCATCCTCCTGGTTTTCCATCACTAAGATGCTGTTGGCTTGTCTCTTCACCGTCTTATAGGTTAACTTGCCAGTGGCTTGATTCTTGGTAAAGATGGTATCGCCGTTTGCATCACGCTCTGCATCCTCGAAGATGTTCTTCTGTACGCCCTCGCTCCAATACTTTACGAGTTTGGCAGTACCTTTATAATGGAAATATTCCTCTATCGGCTTGCCATCAATAAAGGCGATGACACTCTGGTTAGGATTCAGCACATTATAGCGATGTCCCGTCTTCAGGTCGAAATAGAGCCAGTCGTTGGTAACACCCGTGCTATAACCTGTTTTTCGGGGCAAGGTATGACCAGTGAAGTCCTCAGCCTCATAAGATACGCAGCTCGTCATTGCGGCTGCCATACCTATTATATATAGTAATGCTTTCTTCATTATTTTTTCTTTCTAAATGCTTTTACCAATTCATCTACCAACACTTCCACCTGCACATGCGCCTTGGCTCCTGCCGTGGCTGGCACGTTAAACATGGTGATGCCCGAACCCAGGGTCTTTGGCACATAGTTAAAGATATTATCCACACCCACCGTTACCTTCACCTTATTATAGAAGGTCTGAATCACCGACAGGTTGCACAATACATACTGTGGCAATTTGCATCGGAAGTAGGCATCGTGGCTCTCACCGTTTACAGAGAGTCGGTCCTGCACATCAAACTTCTTCTCACCCATGTAGCTTGCCGAGAAGGTGGCACCCAGTCGGTAGTTCTTCTTGTTGTACTTATAGTCGAGGCTCGCCGTAGCAGCATGAGGCGAAGTGGTGTTCACCTGGATGCCATCCGTCTTGCTCACGTTCACGTAGCTGTAGGTGGCATTCATCGTGAAGTGGTTGAGGAAGTGCCAGCGCATGATGGCCTCCAGTCCGATGAGGTTCTGCTTCGACAGATTAGTATATTCGAAATTGTACTGCATGTCGTAGATGCGCCATACGCCCTCTATCTTCTTGCGGAAGAAGTTGCCATACACATTGCCCGAGATGAAGAAGTTGTCGTTCGAGTACTCTGTGCCCAGGCTCACGTAGTTGTTCTTCTCAGGCTTCAGGTCCTCGTTACCCTTGATCATGAACATGCCGAGGTGGTCCCAGTTGAAGAACAGCTCCTTGATGCTTGGCGAACGGTAGCCCATCGAGTAGTTGGCTCTCCACGCCCAGTGATCCGAAGGACTCCACTTGAAGGCAATCTTAGGCATCGCCATCAGTCCGAAGGCACGGCTGAAGTTGGTTCTCACACCTGCCGAAACCATCCAGTGGTCGTTCATCGTCCACTCGTCCTGCAGGAAAGCCTCCGTCTCTTTTAATGAACGGGTGCGCATGATGTGGGAGGCATCGCCGTTGAATCGGTCGCTCGTCAGGTCATCGCTCAAGTGCTCGATGCCGAGGATGAGGTCGTGGCCCTCAAACTTCTGCGAGGTGATGGAGAGGCGAGGCTGGAAGATACGGCTCTTATACACTTTGGTACGCTCGTCGATACGCTCGTGTCGCTTGAAGCGGTCGTAGAAGTCGCCATGAAGGGAGGCGGTAATCTTGAACCAATCCTTGAAGGAGTACTTAATCTTGGTTCCAGCCGTCCAGTCACGCGCCTGACTGAAGGTCATATCCTGAATGAGGTCGTAGGTATTCATATAGAACGCACTACCGTAGGCAAGAATCTCCAGATTCTTGAAAGGGTCGTAGAATACCTTCTGCGATACCGAGATATGCTCTGTACCCTCGATGCTCATTGGCGGACGGGAAGCCACGCTGGTTATGGTCACGTCGTGGTCGAGCCAAGGATTCGCCTCTTGGGTATAGACCTTCTTGTCGTTCTCCGCCTGGTACATGTAGAAGGCATCGCTCGAAGAATACCACACATCCGTCTGCGAAGTTACCTTGCCTGCATTGAATCCTGCCGATACCCAGCTCTGCAGGTTCGGGCGGTCGGCGTTCTTCTCAAACATATACAGGAAATCCTTTTGGGAAGGATTCTTGTAGTTGGTTTCGTTCATCTGTCCCCAGCGTACACCAGCCTGAATATCGATAGGTTTGGTGGTTTTCTTGGTGATGAGGTTAATGACGGCACCCGACGCACGGCTTCCGTAGAGGGTACTGCTGGCACCCTTCACGATTTCGATGCGGTCGATGGCATGGAGGTTGAAACGCTCATAGTCGAGATTACCCGCCATGTCGCCCGTCAATCGCTCACCATCTTGCAGGAAGAGCACGTGGCGGGCATCCAAGCCCTGCATGGAGATTTCGTTGCCGAAACCCACCTTCTGGATGTTCATACCCGGTGTCTCCTGTTGCAGGGCCTTGGTCAGGTCGGCATAGCCTGCATCTACCAGTTCCTTACCGCCGATCACCTGCGTGCTCACTGGCGAGAGCTTGATAGGTCGGGCGGTACGGGAACCTGTAACCACCACCTCGTTCACCTTCATCACGTCTTCTGTCATGAAGAGTTTGAGGGAGCTGTCGTTTCCGATGGTTCCCCTCAGAGGGTTATAGCCCACGGATACCACCTGGTAATAACACTTGCCACCCTGAGGCACCGAGATGGTAGCCTCACCATCCATGTTGGTAACAATACGCTGTGGCGATTTCAATTTTTCGTTGTCGGCGTAGGTGATGACTGCACCGATGATTGGCTGCTCAGTGGCTTTGTCGAAGATACCGAACTTCACCTTTCGCTGCGCTGCGACAGGGAGGGCGAGTATCAGCAGCAAGCCGATAAGCATTACATTTCTAATTGTCTTCATTTATATTGTCATTCTATTTTTTCCAATTTCTTACACGATTTCAGCCTCGCTATGGCTTGTTTCTCTTCCCTTCATTTTTTACTTGCAAAAAGAAAGAGAGACATGTCTGGGCATATCCCTCTTTCCTTTTATATATAAGCTACAGTCTCTTATTTGATTCCGTGCTCCTTTTTATACGCAGCCAAGTCTTTTTCGTACTGTTTAAATTCAGCTGCATAATTGTTGATGCGATTCTTATCTATTGTTTGCAAGAAACAATCTGAACGTACATTCATCATGTTATAGCTTACAACAAACTGAATTTGATGCGTGTTAACATTATAATAGCCTTGTATAAAACTACCTTTGACAACAGAGCCATTTGAACCATCACCATCAAAATCTGAGCCATCTTCATTTTGTCCCCAGCAAGAACCATTCTCACCTTTGAACTTAATCCAACCGCTTCCGGAATATTCTTTTTGTTCCCATGAATTCAGTTCTGTACACTTAACATCACACTTAAAATTGATGGTCATACCCATGGCACCTACAGTAAAGCCTAACAACGATATGTTGAAAGTTTGTTTGTCAGTTCCACTCCATTGAAACTTAAATTTCGTAGGACAGCCAGTTGCAAGCAACGTTTTATCGACACCGCTCATTGTCGCTTTTGTGCTAAGAACAATGTCTCCATTCAGATAGTTTTTGGCACTTTCGACCAAAGCCTCGTCAGCATTACCTTCTGTAATTTCTTGATCAGAAGAGCAAGAAGAAAGGACAATAAAACCTGTTAAGGCCAAGAAGAAAGCAATAAAATACTTTTTGAATTTCATTTATTAAAACTCTTTTGCATGATAATCGCTTGGCTGTATTTTTACAGTCAAGCGATATGACAAGAATATATTACTCATTACCTTCGAAAGTTACAGCAGTATCGAATGCAATACCTAACCAAGTAGCAAGGCATTTTACGTCATAAACCAATTTGCCATTTGCTATAGTACCACTAATTGTTCCTGCATAGTCAGTTGACCCCAAAATCTTCAAGGTAACAGTGCAAGCTCCCGAGAAATTACCTGTAGAAGGATCAATTGTCAAATTAGATGCTGTAATTTTAATAGAACCTGGCATCTTACCAACCTGAAAAGCCTCAGAAACAAGGCTGCTAATAGTTGCTCCATCAGAAACAACAGTAGTTACCTTGTCTTTCACAGGGGCTTTAGTGCTTCCATTCATGTTAACTTTTGTAAAGTCACCAACATAGTCAACTGTAGTAGCTGCCAATGTGCTAATACCCATCTCTGTAGCCGCTGTTGTTGCGGCATTTGACATTGCAACGATTCCAAACATTGCAACGATTACCATTAATACTTTTTTCATGTTGCTTAAATTTTAAAATAATAATATGTTAAATTAATCTATCCCACTTTATTGCGCCAACTTTTCTGTATGAAGCCCACAAACTTTTCAGGTGATTTTTATAGCTTGTTATGAAAGTCTTTGTTACCTCTTTATCAAAAACGTCTTGAGAAACAGCTAACCCTATCTTATCTTCTGTATTATCAAAAGATTCCAATGTTGGAACTCCTGCTTTATTATAATAGTAATGAGTCAAAGTTGGGAAAACAATATCACCATTACCCAAGTTGAGCAGTATTATTTCATATGTTGCATAAATAGAACTTAAATCTACTTTTTTGAGTGCAGGCAAATCTCTTAATTCAATAGATTCTATAACGCCCTTATTTGGAGTTGGTAATACTATCGTTTCAAGTTTTGGACAATCTACACAATGAAGAGCGTTGCCAATATTAGCATCAAAATCAGCTGGATTCTGGTTGGCAATGATAGTATTTGACAAATCTAAAACACTTATATTTTGATTCTTTGTCAATTTCAAATTAGTAATACTTGTTGCTCCACTCAGATCCAATCCTAAAGTAGTTGTTTGTGTCAACCAAAGTGCTGTAATATTATTTCTTGGCATCAAATACCCAAAGTATATTGATGCTCAACATCATGTACACAAAAAATATGTTACTGATAATATGGATTATTTATAACATATTCCAAACCTTCTATAGATTGAATTTTGTCAATATCTGCATATTGGTTTCATACTGAAGAAATATGCGTCCTCTGTCTTCAAGACCAGAGGTATGCTAATGTCAACTTATCCGTCAGAAGTGAAAGAACTAAAGTTCTCTTCAAAAAGCGGCAAATACTGTCTGGAATCTCTCTCAATGTATTATACTTCTCCAAAGAACCCTTATCGTTTACCATTTGCATATCAACTGTCTTATTCTCTGCCTCATTCTGGGTATAGAAAGGCATCAAGTCCTCTACATTATACTTGCAGGAAGCAGGGAGATAAAGTTTTGTAAACTCATGGAGGATAGTAGCTTTCACCTCATCATTCTCAACCTTGGCTGTTATCAAGCCGTCGAAGTCATAGATGTCATTGCCTTGCAAGTCAAGACCTGTAATCTGTGAAGGAAGTGAAGCGATATGGAAAACTGGACCATAGCCATTGCTGCTAAGGTTCAACTCTTTCAAATTAGGAAAAACAGAAAGTTCCTTCAAGGCAGCGGTATCAACCTTTGTGCCTGAAAGGTCGAGAGATGTGGTGCTGTTGGCTTTGTCGTCAAGGAGCATTTTGCCATTTTCATCAAACTGGTATCCCTTAGCTTTGAGGATAGTCATCAACTCAGAGTTGCTTACAGCCACATTGCTGTAAGAAGGTGCATCGTCGTCACTGCTGCAAGAAGCGAAGCTGAGGCAGAGTGCCAGGGCAGCGAGACCTATGAAATTCTTAAAAATCTTCATTGTTTTCTAAACTTTTAAAGTGTTTATAATTAAAATTAAATATTATCTTGAATTAGGCTGCAAAGGTACGTATTTATTAAATAATGTACAATACCTAAAAATTATGAAATATTTTCCTTGTTAGTGAGGTTTATCACCATTCTATATAATTTGCAGAATAGGAGAAATGTGATTTTTTTATAATATTTGCTTTTTTAATGTTTATATTGCTCCTATAATTGCTTGTTTATTCGATACTTAAAACTAATGATAAAGTAACTACCAATTTGGAAGGTGCGACTCTCGATGAGCCCTGTGGCGGTAACATTGCGGTAATAGTTTTTCTTGTCGCTGAGAATGTCCGACCAATAGAAAGACAGCTCGGCTTGCTTCTTTCGGAGGAATCGCCAAGAGGCTCCCAAGTTCCATACCACTTGGTCGTCCTCTCCTTTCTTGATGTTCGTGCCGTTGCGGAAAGAGTAGGCGACATCGCTCTTGACTTGGAAGCCAAGAGGAAGCTCTGCATAGGTATTCAGCGAAAAGTTGTAACTTCGGGTATAGTTGGACGTACTACGAAGCTGGTTGGTGGCATGGCGGTAACGCCAATCGCCCTGCAAGTCGAAGCCTCCCCATTTCGGCTGATAACCCAAGCGAAGGTTGGCATTATACGACGTATTGTGGGTGACGCTGCGGTCTGGCTCCTCGCTCTTCCCCTCGTTCACCAAGGCTACACTTTGGCTAAAGTTGGCACCTGTGCGAGCGGAGAGATTGAACCGTTTCTTCCATCGCTTCTGATAGCGAAGACTAGCACGCATGTTCCAGTTGCCATTCACATTCACAGGATAAGTCTCCGTGCCACCAGTGGCAAGGTTGTAAAAGACGGCTTGCGTCTGACTGTTATAGGTGTTGCTGAAATTAACATCGCCCGAAAGCCCGAGGCGCGTGTTCCTACCTGTCAATCGGAAATTCTGATTATAGGATGCTTTGAGCGAAGGATTGCCATGGGTGATGTGCAGGGGTCGCTATTATCGGTGAGCGACATCCAAGCTACCGAGGTCGGCTGTCGGCTACTACCGTCATAATTCAGCTCGAAGCGAGTCTTGCCCCGATGCCATGACACATTCAACTGTGGGTTCCAGTTCACACTCGTCCTTACCGTGTCGGCGTAGGAGCAAGCCGGTCTTTTGGTCAAGACTCCTGCGCTCGGGCTGCATCAACACTCCTGCATTTGCCTCCCATTGCTTGCCATCATAATTGAGGTAGAGGCTGAGGTCGTGGGTAATGGTCTTGCTCAGGGTGTGGTTGCTTAGGCTATCCATATACACCTCGCTCTCGTAAGTACTTCGGTCGCTCACCTGTCGGTTGGCGGAATAGCGATAACCGAGTTGCAGGCGCAAGTTCTCAGCCAAGGGTTGCGTCAAGTTGATACCTACGGAATAGGCACGATTGGTGGAGGGGGAGTGCTGGTATTGGTTGCGATAAAGCACGGAATCGCCACCCAGACTGCTCTCCAACTGATAGTAAGTGGTCTCGGAAAGGGAATGTGACTCGTTGGTACTCTTGCTGTCGGAGTAACTACCCGTGAGACTGATGCTCGTACCCTTGTCGTTGAACACTCGGGTGATGTCGGCATTGACGGAGAACGAATGGCTGTCGCTCTTCGAATCCGAATTTCTCGTGATGCTGTTGATACGCTCATCGCCTTCTGAAGAGGTGGATTGCTGGCTGTCGCTGGTGTTGTCGCTCTTCGACTTGCTGAAGTTTCCACCTATATTAAAATAGGTCTTGTCATCCAAGCTCCACCTCATGCCCAACGAACCATTGCCCATCGTGTTGCGATTGGTGCTGGTGGATGCCGAGTTCTGGTAACGGTTGCCTGTGGTGAGATATTGCTCGCTATATAGGGTGCTCTCGTTGCCACTGGCATAATGATTGTACATCATGTTGCCATAGAGGGTGAATCGCTTGGAGAACTTCTTGGCAAAGTTCATCGCCACGTTGTCCTGTCGGTTGTCGGGTAGCGGGAGGTCATGTTCTTGTTGCCACTTCGTGCTATCACGGAGATGTTATCGCCAGTCTGGCGGAAGAGGTTGGATATTAACTCGGCTTCCTTCTTTTCGTTGTTGCCCCTGCCTATGCCAGCCGAAGTAATCAGCGTGCCGTTGAACTCTCGCTTGGTCTGCAAGTCGAGTACATAGTTTTCGCCGCCCTTGCGCACCTTGGTGATTTTCTCCAGTTCGCTCCGCTTGTCATACACCTTGATTTTGCTCACCAACTTGGCTGGCAGGTTTTCGAGGGCGAGGGTGCTGTTGCCGCCAAAGAAACTCTCGCCATTGACATTGATTTCATGGATGGGAAGACCGTTGTAGTCATCGTCTTGTTCTGCTTTTCGTATTCCAATCCAGGCACTCGCTTCAAGAGTTCTTCGAGGTATGCTCCTTCGGGAGTCTGGAAAGCATTGGCATTGATAACCGTGGTATCGCCCTTCATCTCCACCTCCTTCATGGCAGCAGTAACCACCACTTCGCCGAGGTTGAGCGTCTTAAAGATGGAATCTTCTTTTTGCGTTTCCACAGAGTCGCCATCGCCCTCTGACAAGGCACGACTCTCCCTTACTGTATCACTCGACACAGCATAAGAGAAAGCCCTTCCGTCAGGAGAAAGGGAAGACGATGCCCATACATTTGCTATTGTTGAGAAGGACATGAGCAAAAGCACAGACACATAAGCATATCGTACCTTCATTCTTGGTTTGAATATTCAAAATCGGCTGCAAAGGTACGAAAATCGGTATATATTTGCAATACCTTGAAGTAGGTAAAGTAATAAAGACTTGCTAAGGATATCCATTAAAGAAAGTGAAAAAATGAGCAAAAATAATTGTATTTCAGAATTTCAATTTATCTTTCTACCTGTAATCAAAGCGTTCTTTGTATATTGCAAGGTTGTGAAAGAAAAAGAATATAGCTCGTTTCTAAATCGTTAGCAGTTACGCTTTTTAAAGTACTTAACCCACTGATATTCAATTAATAAAAGATTTTGTTATGACTCGGGTATTTTTAACGATAAAAATCGAAACACGTCGAGTAAATCTCTATCACAGCTGCACCTGCCCGAGAATATAACGATTCACGGAGTTTTTGAGGATGTAAAATATTTGTGTGTTTCCATTATTACATCACAGGTCAGCAACCATTATTATGTATTTGTAGCTTAATGTTATCGTATTAAAGAATAATGGTAAAAGTCATGAAATTCTTCAAATGTAGTCAATGTGGCTACGGATTTTTTGGCGTTCTCTCATAAATAGTATATCTTTATATGTACGTAACCACCTGATAATCAAATGGTATTTTGTAGGAAAAAGAACCAAAAACTACTTTTTAAAGTGGACTCCTTTATTTATCTCCAAATATCGGGTTAAAAAACAAAATCTTTAGTTATTGCAACCGTAACACCATTGTCTCAGCTTCGTCAATGCCTTTCAATCTCATCGCAATCGCAATGTAATAATACTGCCGTACCTTTGCAACCGTAATCAAACGATATAGGTTATGAATGCTAAAAGGGGAATTATTGTATTAGGATTGCTCTCGGCGGCTAGCATGCCAACGTGGGCGCAACAGATTAAGGGTGTGGTTATCGACCAGAAATCGAAAGAGACACTCATCGGTGCAGTCATCACTGTGGATGGAACCAACGTGAAGGCTATCACCAACATCGACGGAAACTTCCAGATTGATGGATTGGATAAAGAAAGGAAATATACACTATATATTAACTATGTAGGATATAAGACTCAAAAAATTGACGGGGTTCAGGCGAAGGACGCAGACCAGGTGATCGCGCTGCAACCTGATGAACAGCAGCTGAAAGAGGTGACCGTTACCGCAGTGGAAAGGCGTAATACGGATGCGGCAATGATACAGGTGGCCAAAAGCAGTCCCGTCATCGTGAGTAATGTTTCGGCACAGGAAATATCCAGAACTCAGGATACGAATGCGGGTGAGGTGATACGCCGAGTGCCAGGCGTGAGCCTCATCGACGATAAATTCGTGATGGTTCGCGGATTGTCACAGCGCTACAACAATGTGTGGGTGAACGGAGGAGCAGTGCCTAGTTCTGAGACTGATTCCAGGGCATTCTCCTTCGACATCATCCCAAGTTCGCAGATTGACAACCTTACCATCGTGAAGTCGCCAACGGCTGAATATCCCGCTGATTACTCAGGTGGTTTCATCATCGTCAACACCAAGGAGATTCCGGCAGAAAACAGTTTCAACATCGCCGTGGGCGGAAACTGGAATACATCTTCTGCCTTCAAGGACTTTTCTTATTCAAAAGGTTCCAGAACCGATTTCCTAGGGTTCGACAATGGCTTGAGAAACATGAATGGGGGCATCCATGCTGACTTGAATCCACAGCTCGATGCCAACGGAAAACCGGTGGGCGATTATGCTACTTCGCTCCTGGGCAACGGATTCAATAATGATTGGCTCATCAAGAACAAGAAGCCTTTGGGCGACTTGAAACTGGCAGCCAGCCTGAACCAGCGCTGGATGCTCGGCGGAAGAACACTCGGCATGCTCGCCGCCCTGAACTATACCAACGAATACCGCACCTACGAGAACATGGAGAACAATCTCTATGGCATCTATGATGCGGCAAACGACAAGCCGAACTATCTTCGTCACTCTGTTGACGACCAGTATAATAATAACGTGAGACTCGGAGCAATGCTCAACTTCACCTTCCTTTCCAAGGACGGCAATCACAAGTATCAGCTCAAGAACATCTTCAACCAGTTGGCTACCAGCCGATATACCTGGCGTGATGGCGTGAGCGCCCAGTCGAACCTGGAGCGAAGCGCAGAGTATTACTACCGCAGTAGAACTACATATAACGGTCAGCTTACCGGTAAGCACACCTTCACTAGCGATGCCCTTGACTGGAGTATCGGGTATGCGTATGCCAACCGCCATTTGCCTGACCGTCGTAGATACCTCATCGACGATGCTCTGGAATCGGGCGTTTATGCCCTGAGCACCGGCAACGACATATCCCGCGAGTGGACTCAACTCGACGAACACATTCTCTCTCTTGGTGTAAATGACAAGCACCACTTCAAGTTTGGCAACTTTGAGCCAGACTTGAAGGTGGGTGCCTATGGAGAATATCGCAGCCGAGAATACCAGACCCGCAACTTTATCTACAACTGGAATGTTTCAGATAACAACATGCCATCCGACTTCCGCCACAGCCATATCCCTACACTGCTCTCCAGCGAGGCGAACATGGGTTACGACAAGCTGTATCTTCTGGAGGAAAAGCAGATGCGCAATAACTACCGCGGACACAACACCTTAGGCGCAGGATACCTGGCGATGTCTCTCCCCTTTGGCAAACTCGGCATCCACGCCGGTGTCCGCTTCGAGCATAATGATATGGAACTCATCTCCAATTCCCGTGACTACGAGAAGAGTGAATCGAGCCGTCATTACAAGACCGATGATGTATTCCCATCTCTCAACACAACATATAAAATCAGCGACCAGCACCAGGTACGCCTCTCGTATGGCCGCAGTATTAACCGCCCAGAATTCCGTGAAGTATCGTCGTCGGTGTATTACGACTTCGACCTTGCCAGCAATGTGCAGGGAAACACTGAGTTGAAGAACTGTTATGTCGATAACCTCGACCTGCGATATGAGTGGTATCCATCCCGTGGAGAGCTCATTTCGCTGGCAGTCTTCTACAAGCACTTCGATTCTCCTATCGAGTGGACCTACACGGTGGCAGGTGGCACAGACCTGATTTATTCCTACAAGAATGCGAAGAGTGCCAACAACTACGGTGTGGAGCTGGATATCAGAAAGAATCTCGGTTTCATAGGATTGAAGGATTTCAGCTGGTCGTTTAACGGTGCCTTGATTAAGAGCAAGGTGCAGTTTGAGAAGGGCTCGAAAGAGGAAGACAGACCGATGCAGGGTCAGTCGCCATACCTTATCAACACCGGCATCTTCTATAAGAACGAGCCATTAAAGATGGATATCGCCCTGCTTTACAACCGTATAGGCAAGCGAATCATCGGTGTGGGCAGAAGCGAGGGAAGCACAGGCGATGACTCCAACGCCCGAGTGCCTCACAGCTACGAGATGCCCCGCAACACCATCGACTTCTCGCTGGCTAAGAAATTCGGCGAGCATCTGGAACTGAAGCTCAACGTAAGGGATCTTCTTGCAGAAAAGATATATTACAAGCAGTTTGCTGATGTAACGTATAGCGACGGAAGCAAGAAGGAAGTAGAAGAAATAGCAAGATGCTACAAGCCGGGCAGAAACATCGGTTTGCAGGCAATCTATAAATTTTAGAGACTATCCGTAGAATTTCAAGAAAGATAATATTAGATATTTGTTTAATAAAACAGGAAACAATGATGAACAAGATGTATTTTTTAGGATGCATGGGCATCCTCGCAGCATCTGCCATGTTGAGCAGCTGCAGCAGTGACAATGACGATCCAACTCCTTCTCCAAATCCTGGATCAGAAGTAGTTTACAAGTGGACAACCAATGGCGGCTTGAAGGCTTGCGACCACATCCTCTTCGGAACAGATGACAAGGAAAACGTCAACGGAACACAGATTGGCAACGGCGACCAGGAATTCGTCTTCACAGGCAAGCAGACTTTGAAGAAAGGCACTTATCTCCTCAAGGGATGGGTATATATTGCAGATGGTGCTGAGCTTACCATCGAACCGGGAACTATCATCAAGGGCGACAAGCAGACCAAGGCGGCACTCATCGCAGAGCGTGGCGGCAAGCTTATCGCCAAGGGTACAGCCACAGAGCCTATCGTCTTTACATCTGAAGAGGTTGCCGGCAGCAGAAATCCTGGCGACTGGGGTGGCATCATTCTCTGCGGCAAGGCTAAGAACAACCAGACTGAGCAGCAGATAGAGGGTGGTCCTCGTACCAAGCATGGTGGCGCAGATGATGCTGACAACTCAGGAGCCTTGAGTTATGTACGCATTGAGTTTGCCGGTTATCCATTCCAGAAGGATAAGGAGATTAATGGTTTAACCTTAGGTTCTGTAGGTTCAGGCACAGAGATTGACCACGTTCAGGTATCTTATTCCAATGATGATTCCTTCGAGTGGTTTGGCGGTACAGTAAACTGCAAGTATCTCGTAGCCTACAAGGGCTGGGATGATGATTTCGATACCGATAACGGTTTCTCAGGAAAGGTGCAGTATGGTCTTTCTCTGCGCGACAGCAAGATTGCCGATACCTCTCAGAGCAACGGTTTCGAGAGCGACAACTGCGCTGATGGTGCTACCGTGGACCCTCGTACCAAGGCTACCTTCTCTAACATCACCTTCGTAGGTCCTAAGGTATTGGATGACAAGTTCCAGAACACCACAGATTATATCACTGCCGGAGCATACAATCCAAACAACGGGTCAGCTCTCGGCAAGTTCCAGTCAGCCATGCAGATTCGTCGTTCTTCTAACCTCAACTGCATCAACTCTGTAGCCTTAGGCTGGCCTATCGGTTTGATTGTTGATGGTGAGAAGGGTGAAACCGTGAAGGATGCCAAGGATGGCAAGTTCAAGCTTCAGAATGTATATTTCGCAGGTATGGATGCCGTTGGTACTGATGCCAACAAGAAGTATGAGGATTATCTCTACGATGCTGCAAAGAAGCAGGATATCGACAAGAATCAGAAGTCATACAGCAACACCTTCTTCTTCTCAGAGCAGAGCAACAAGTATTTTGATTCATGGACTTCATTGGTTGGTGCAGATGGCTATACTCCTATCGCAGGAAGCCCATTGCTTGGTGCCGCAAGTTTCGCCGGCTGGACAGGTTTCGACACTGTAACCTACATCGGGGCCTTCGATGGCAGCAACAACTGGATGAAAGGTTGGACCAACTTTGATCCTCAGAATGCGAAGTACTAGAAAAAGATTAGTACCGGAACAAGAATTAGAATCGCTAATTTCTATTTTGACTATAAGGTTTTCTTTTATTGGGGCATGGCGCAGTGATTTGCGCCATGCTTTTTTTGTGGCGCATAAGATTATATACATGGAGGTTAGTCCTAAAGGTTACTACAACAACATTAGTGTTATATATAAAGTGAACACCAATAAATAACAAAGGAGTGATGAAGTTGGATTTTCAACAACATCTCTCCATTTTTTACTTTTTTTATTGCAAAAAAAGAATGATATTGCGAAGGAATAGCTATCTTTGCAATTTTATAATAAAATCGCATAAGTATGCCAACAAACAAGAATGCTCAACTAAGATATAAGATAATGGACAGATGGTTCAGTAACTTTAAAATGTAAGACAATGAAACAAAATATTATAGACCGTATCAATCATTTGGCTAACGAAAAGGAGCCTTTCCTTTTTGTCATCAACTATGCAGGTTCGGAAGCATACATACGGAAGCTGTCTGAAATAGCTATCGATGAATGCCTTTATGACTTTGAGGGTATAACCAATGTAAAACGGCAGTCACTCTCTTCGGCTACCAAACATCCAACGTGGAAAGTGTTTGCGCCAAATTTTGAAGATTACACGAAAAGTTTTGAAACCGTCAAAAGCAACATCCTGCGTGGAAACAGTTATCTTGCCAACCTTACTTGTGAGGTGGCTGTGGACTGCAACCTTACGTTGGAGGACATCTTCCTACGTGCTAAAGGCAAGTATAAGATTCTACTAATAGACAATAATAGCAATAGACGGTTCGTGTGCTTCTCGCCGGAAACATTCGTGAAGATAAAGAACGGAATGATATATTCTTATCCGATGAAGGGCACGATTGACGCGTCCTTACCCGAAGCAGAGCAAGTGTTGAGGGGCGATAAAAAAGAAGCATCCGAACATGCTACCATTGTGGACCTGATTCGCAATGACCTTAGCCGTGTGGCAGAGCATGTAAGTGTGGATAAATACCGTTATATTGATGTGCTCCATACCAATAAAGGGAATATTCTCCAGACCAGTTCCGAAATAAGCGGCAAGTTGCCAACCGGTTATCAAAAGCACATCGGAAACATATTGGATGCAATGTTGCCCGCAGGTTCCATAACAGGTGCGCCAAAGGACAAGACTATGGAAATAATCCATGAGGCGGAAGGCTATGACCGTGGATTCTATACAGGAGTCATGGGTATATATAATAATGGTGAACTCAACTCGGCTGTAATGATACGCTTTCTTGAAAATGACGGTATAGGAACGTATTTCAAGGCAGGAGGAGGCATTACTTCGAAGAGTGATTGCAGAAAAGAATATGAGGAAGTGTTACAGAAAGTATATCTTCCTTTTGAATAGAACTGATTTTAATATGGCACAGCAATTCGTAGAGACAATAAAGATTGTGAATGGAAAGACACAAGCTCTTGCATACCATCAGGAAAGAATGGAAAGAACGATCTGTAAGTTCTTTCCTTCATTATGCAATGCGTCCATGCCTTCATTGGAAAAACTGATAAATCCAACGGAAAGTATGGATTTTTATAAGGCGAGAGTGGTGTATGGAGAACAAGGAGTTGAAGCAGTAGAATATGCTCCGTATTTTATTCGAAACATAAACTCACTTCAAGTGCTCGCAGACGACACGATAACGTATGACTACAAAAGTACCGACCGCAGTCGCCTCAATGCCTTGGTCGCACAGAAAGGAAACTGTGACGACATCATCATCGTCAAACATGGACTTTTAACGGATACCTCATTCACGAACCTTGCCATATTTGATGGCAAACATTGGGTGACTCCCAGGCATCCCTTATTGCCAGGCACAAAAAGAGCCGCACTATTGGACAAGGGAATGATACAAGAAGCAGATATTACATTGGAAGATTTGCAAAATGCCAACAAGGTAAGTCTTTTTAATGCGATGATTGAGTTTGGTGAAAGAGAAATAGCAATGGAGAATGTCCACTTTTGAACATTCTCTATTTCTTCTGATATACAAGATATTTTATGGTTGTAGCGAATATGGCTACTAAAATATTTGGCGTTATCAAATAAATACCCTATCTTTGCAACCGCAAGAGTTGTTTGAACCATTATGCAAAGTAAAGCAGGCAGAAGTAGCCTGACTTTCGCTAAATCGTTACCATAAATAAAACAGTCGAAACAACTATGCTGATTATTAGACTGATACAACTTTTTTGATTATCCTCTGCAAAGATAATGCAAGTGAGCGCAATGAAAGCTTGCTTTCACATTGCCGAGTGCAGCTTATCTTCTGCAAAGATACAACAAAAAGTTGAAAATCAGTAATAATTAAAGCAAAATTGTTGAAGATGACTGAATTATGTCGGTGAATGGGGTTTCCCATAAAGACATCAGAAGATAGGAAAATGCCAGTTTAAGACAGACTTTCGTTACTATAACGTTACTGCTTTTTGACGATGATGAATGGGCGATAATTACAGAATTAAAAGGCAAAAGTATCTAATAATTAGAAGATTGCCAAGAAAACTCGGAAGATTCTTTTATGCGTGATTCCAATGCTTTGATTCGCTTGGAATCGCGGAACAAATAAGAGCTATAAGTGTGTTAAAAAATGACTGGAAAACAACAATTAGTTTATTGCTAACTATTAAGAAATAGGAACTTGAATTAAAATGGAATTGATAGTAACGTATCAGTTCTCAAATAATAGGAAGTAGACCAATTTACAGAAGGTTCTTTTTAGTTATAGCCAAGACTGCACAAAGGCTTACGCAGTGCTGAAACATCAAAAGTTCCAATTTGCTGTGCAATGATGTGCGCTCACCTTGGCAGTCTTGGCATGGCAGACTAAATTATGAGCTATTATAATTTGTCTGCCCAGAGTCCTGAACTCTTATTACCTTAAAATGATTTCATGTGAATGAAAAGCTTATGGCAACTATATCAATAACTTGGATTCTGTTTTAATTTCTTGTTTAAATCCAGACATCTTTGTGGTATTGGGAAAACCGTTGTAAACCCGGTAGTCTCCTTTTCTAATGGAGTTCTTTGATCATATGCCTTGGTATATTTGCCAAAACGGATGAGATCTTGACGTCTCCAACCTTCCCAAACCAATTCCAGCAGACGCTCCTTTAGAATGTTGTCCAAATTGGCTTCCACATGAGGCATTCCTACTCGGTCTCTTATAGCGTTCAGCTCTATTGAACCATCCTCGCCATTGCGAACTTTCGCCTCGGCTTCCATCAACAGCGCGTCACCATATCTAAAAAGGACGATATCGTTGTCAACCTGCCGTCCGTCCGAATAGGCGGTTCGGTCAACCTCGTATTTGCCTACACGAGCGCCTGCCGTCTGTTTATATGGGCTGTCGCTGAGGTTCAGTTTCGGTTCAAGCGGCATATACACCAACGGCTTCCCGTTGTCCAAATATATCTTCTTTCCGTCAACAAGCACGGTATCTGCATAGAAGTTTATCTTGAATCTATTGTCAACATTGTCCGTTCCGTAACCGAAAGCCTTGACGGTTGAAACAGTTGCACATGTGCCGTTTTCGGAAGAACCACCATAAGCTCCGCCATGTTTGTAGTGGCGTGAGCGGAAAAGATAGTGGTATTCGTTCAAATATAAGTTCTTGTCCAATGGGATTGTGAAGATGTTCTCCTTGGAATTTTCATTATGAACCGCAAAGTTCGATGCGTAGTCGCTCTCCAACTCATAGCCTTCTTGCCGCAGTTGCTCGCAATACCAGATGCAGGTTTCCCAAGCGTTCTTTTTCTCGCCATTTACATTGAAGTAAATGCTTTTCCCGTCCTGACGCTTGCCGTCGGTCCAGTTATCATCCGTATATATTTCCGCATTCAAGGCAAGCTTTGCAAGCAGAAAGTTTGCGACCGGGCGTGTCACACGTCCGTAATAGTCACCTTCTTTGTTGGAATGCTCATCGGCGAGCTGTGGGGTAACATCCTGCAACTCGTCAACAATAAACTTGAATACCTCACTTCTTTCGCTTTGCGTTACCTGCTCCAATTTCACGTCGTATGATGTCACGATAGGAACACGCCCGAACATATCCATCGCATAATAGTAGAACAAGGCTCGTACAGCTCTTACCTCTGCCGTGAAATCTCTTGTCTGTTCTGCTGAAAGCAGAGTCTGATGGCTGTCAATGATAGAAAGCGACTGGTTAGATAAAACAATTACCTTGAAGAGGTATTTCCATACATTATATAAATTAATATCATTGGCATTCCACTTGTGCTGATACATGTTCTCCCACAAACCGCCATCATACCAGTCTCCACCACGGATTGGATTCATTGCCTCGTCAGTGGTCAAGGTATTGTAGTCGTAAATACCCCGGCAAGTTCCTTGAAGCCCTTCCGACTCCTGATTGCTCCCTATGTAGTTGTACAGGGAAGCTACTGCGTTTTTGTATATATTATCAGCATTGTTGTAGATAGCCTCCTGGTCCAGCTGGTCTTTGGGATGCTCTTCCAGACAGCTACTGAAACAAAGCATTAACGGTGCTGCTAATATGTATTTAATAATAGTCTTCATACTCTTTTCGTTTTAAAATTGTACACTCAGTCCCAATGAGTAAGTACGGTATAATGGATAGTTGCGCTTGTCGTCAATACCCATCGTACTGTTGACAACATAGCTATTTATCATTGGTGTCAAACCTTTATATCCGGTGATTGTTCCAATGTTGCTAATGTTGCATGATACACGCAAGGAACGAATAAGCTTGTTCCTCAAAGGCACATTGTAGCCTATTGTCAGATGCTCGAAGTTCAGGTAGTCACCTTTTTCAAGCCAATAGTCAGAGACTCTCTGATCTACGATATTCTTCTTTGGAGCATCCTTCAAGACATTGTAGTCTGGGAAGCAAGCCATGCTTGTGTAAGCCAGTCCTGTTCCGTTGAAAATCTTGTGCCCGAATGCTCCATTCATCTGTATGGAGACATAGTAATTCTTGTATCTGAAACTGATGTTTGAGCCAAGGATCACCTTTGGTGTGGCTTGTCCTGCAATGTATCGGTCGCCTCCATCGCTTAAGTCCACATTGCCATTATGGTCAAGGTCCTCTATGTCGTAAAAAAAGCTGCCGTTCTCGTTCTTGACAAGTCCCTTGCAGTGGGGTAGGTAGAAAACGCCAAGCGGCTGTCCAACTATCTGATAGACCACGTTGTTGTCGCCGCCGTTTTGACCAGCACCATCCAAAGAACCAATGGCGGTGATGTTTGCTGCCGACATGCTCATTCCCTTGTAATCACCACTTAGCGAGATAAGTTTGTTGCTTTGAAACGACAGGTTCATATTGATGTTAAGATCCATGTCCTTCTTGCTTATTGGCTGCACGGACAACCCCAGTTCAAATCCACGGTTTGACATAGAACCGATGTTTGCCAGCAATGTATTGTATGCGAATGGTGGAACCGGAACCTCATAGGCGTAGAGCATGTCGGTGGTCTTGGAATAGTAATACTCCGCTGTAAGCATCAGCCTGTTGGCAAAGAGACCAATGTCCGCACCGAGGTTAAACGTTGTCTTCGTTTCCCACTTCAAATCAGGATTGTTGTTTCTTACCATACCAAGGGTTACTGTTGGAGAACTCTTTACCGGAACAATGCCAGTCTGCCTTACGGTGTTCATGGTTGTGTAGGCGGAGATACCGCCAAGGTTGCCCGCCTGTCCCAAACCAGTGCGGAGTTTAAGCATTGACAGCGGTTTTATGTTGGCAAGGAAGCTTTCCTTCTTCATGTCCCAAGTGAATGATACAGATGGGAAGAATCCCCATGTGTTGTTGTCACCAACCATTGACGATCCGTCACCGCGTGCATTAACTGCTAAGGTATATCTGTCAAGCAGATTATAAGTGATGCTTCCCATTACAGAAGCCAGAGATTGGTCTTCGTAAGTGCTTTCTGTTCCACCGTATGGACGGGCTGCTGTAGCACCCAGATTGTCGTAATGAAAATCGTTTGTAGGTATTCCCTTGGCATACACCCAGAAAGCAGTTTTTCTCAGTTTTCTGTATTCACTGCTTACTCCAGCAGAGACCTTATGTATGCCGAACTCTTTGTTGAAATCAAGAGATACATTGCCAAGCCATTCCTCTTTCTTGAACTCTCCACGGTACACGTTGCCTTGTGCCCATACCCATGTCGGACAGAATTGTCCGTTTTCGGTAGAGCCATACAGGTAAGAGCCGAAGGTGGATACACGCCAGTTCTTATTGAAATCGTAGCTCAGCTTTATGTGTGCGTCAAAGTTCAAATCCTTGGAGTCGTTTTTCTCTTCAAGCAATATCCCGGGTGGGTTGACATGTGTTGCCGATTCGTTTTTCAGCCAGTTTCCATGCTCGTCAGTACCTGCAGGGAAAGTTGGGTTCTGGCATGCTGCGGAATAGAACAGCATCTGCGTATCAAAGATGTCATGGTTCTTGAATGAAGAGCCGAAAACTCCGAATTCTCCGGTTAGTCTGTCATTGAAGGCTTTCTGGGTTACATCAACTTTGGCAACAAAAACGTTATAGTCCATCTTCTTGATGATGGTGTTGTGGTCCATTACTCCGAAAGATGCACGATAGTTTGACTGTGGCGTACCTCCGCTGAATGCAAGGTAATGATTGTTCACCAAACCCGTGCGTGTTATCACCTTGTAGTTATCGGTATTGAAACCTCCGTTGTTGCAATAGATACCCAATGCCTTTGCCGTTGCAACATATTCAGCAGCATTGAGCATCTCCAGGTGTTTGTACATCTGCTCGAACCCCACATTACCCTCATACGAGATCTGGAATCCTCGTCCTGTGCCTTTCTTGGTTTTCACCTCTATAACACCAGACGCTCCACGTGAACCATACATGGCGGTCTCCGCAGCATTCTTTAATATACGAAAACTCTCGATGTCTGCAGGATAGATGGTTGATAGGGTAAGTACGTCAGAAGTAACCCCATCAATCAACACTAAAGGGTCATTGCCACCGATGATGGAGGTTGTACCACGTACTCGCACACTATTGAGCATAGCCATACGATCCAGACCGTTGGATGTCACATTGACACCAGCAGCCTGACCACTCAACACGTCGAGGGCGTTGTTGGCCGCACCCTTGTTGGAATGATTTCCAACTATCTTTATTATATTACTTCCATTGTCAATGGAATCTTTCCGTTCTGCAGGAACTTGCTTTTGTGCATGAGCCAAAGAACTGCAAAAGAGCGCAATGAAAAGTAATGTAAAGTCTTTTTTGCTCTTTGCCATTTTCTATTTCTATTACTTTGGTTATGGATTATTTCCGATAAGCAAAGATAAGGTGCAATACATTAAAAAACGTATACAAACCCCAATATTTATGCATTATTAACGATAAAGAAGTAAGTGCGTAGAGTATTACTCCATAACAGTTGCACCTGCCAATGAATGTAACGGTTTACGGAGTTTTTGAGGATGTAAAATATTTATGATTTTTCATTTTTACATCACAGATCAGTAGCCATTTTATGTCTTTGTATCTTAATGTTATCGCCTTCAAGAACAATGGTAAATTCAAGTGGTCGCAGACGACACGATAACGTTGGCTACAAAAGTACCGACCGCAGTCGCCTCAATGCCTTGGTCGCACAGAAAGGAAACTGTGACGACATCATCATCGTCAAACATGGACTTTTAACGGATACCTCATTCACGAACCTTGCCATATTTGATGGCAAACATTGGGTGACTCCCAGACATCCCTTATTGCTAGGCACAAAAAGAGCCGCACTATTGGACAAGGGAATGATACAAAAAGCAGATATTACATTGGACGATTTGCGAAATGCCAACAAGGTAAGTCTTTTTAATGCGATGATTGACTTTGGTGAAATAGAAATAGCAATAGAGAATGTCCACTTTCACTTTTGAACATGCTCTATTTCTTCTGATATACAAGATATTTTATGGTTGTAGCGAACATGGCTACTAAAATATTTGGCGTTATCAAATAAATACCATATCTTTGCAACCGCAAAAGTTGTTTGAACCATTATGCAAAGTAAAGCAGGCAGAAGTAGTCTGACTTTCGCTAAATCGTTACCATAAATAAACCAGTCGAAACAACTATGCTGATTATTAGACTGATACAACTTTTTTGATTATCTTATGCAAAGATAGTGCAAACCGAATGCAGGACAACAAGCTTGCTTGATAGTTATGCTGAGGTGAAGCCTATCTTATGCAAAGATACTTGTTTTTCCCCCTTCTGCAAATTTTTCCAGTCAGTTTTTTGCAGTGTTGTCAAGTTGTAGTATATTTGCATCGATAGACATATTGCCGTATTAGTAGACTCCCGTTTGCTGGATGTCGGCAGAATGCGCAAAATACCAACCACTACCACATTATTTTGGCGTATGACAGATCGCTACTATACCTTAAATACATTTCGAAAAATCCGACTATTATTCTCTGTGCGCAGCGCAGCCTTCCTTGTTACGTGTGCCATAATCCTGACTCTCATCATGTCGTGCCATAGTTCACCGTCGCCACGCGTCCTCGCCATGAAGCGTGATGCCGCCGACAGTGTGGTAAACGGCATGAAAGACAAAGAACAACTCGACAGCCTGGTGAAAGAAGCCGAAAAGAGCGGCGACTATATGCTTGAGATGAGATCACTCCAGAAGCGGGGACGCTTGTGGCGAGATGAAAACCGCTTCATGAAAGCCATAGCCTGTCATAATCGTGAACTGGAACTCGCAAGGAAACTCGGTGACACCATCGCCACAGTGCAGGCGCTGAACAATATCGGAACGAATTTCAGAAGAATGGGAGTGCTCGACGAGGCAGTGGACTACCACTATCGTGCGCTGCACCTCGGCGACCTGTTCAGTCGGCGAAACGACAAGACGGCAATGAAAAACCGTGTGGTATCCCTCAACGGCATCGGAAACATCAGTCTTACTCTCGGCGACACCGAAACGGCAGACTCTATGTTCCGCGCTGCATTGAAGGAGAGAAGACACTCGGAAGCCACCTCGGACAGGCCATCAACTACGCAAATATAGGTTCGGTATTCGAAAAGCGAAACATGCTCGACTCCGCATGGGCATGCTACAAGCAGTCGATGCAGCAGAACAGACTCGCCGATTCCGACCTCGGCATATCGCTCTGCTATACCCACTTCGGACGCCTCTTCGAGAAGCAAGGCAGACGGACAGAAGCAATAGCCGAGTATCGCAAGGCATACGAAATAATGGGAACGTCAGAAGACAGGTGGCATGCCATGGAACCATGTCTCGCTCTTGCGGAGATATACATTAAAAATCGGCGACGAAAACACAGCGATGACCTATCTCGCCACTGCCGACCGCCTTGCCCACGACCTGCATTCGCTCGAACACCAGGCGCAGATTGCCAAGCTGTACTACGACATCTATGCAAAGAAAGACGACTGCCGGCGCGCTCTTCACTACTACCGGACGTTTGACCAACTCAGCGACAGTCTGACGAGCGAGAAGAATATTGTTCACATGCAGAACATGCGAGTGCGCTATGAGCATGAGCAGAGGCGTGCCGAAGTGAATGCCCTGAACGAGGAGTATCAAACGGAGAAATCGCTTAAGTGGGTCAGCATTATGGCTGCAGTCCTTTTGTTCGTGCTCGGTGGTGTGACAATGAGTTTCATGCTCTACGCCCTTCGTAGCCGTAAGCGCAAGCAGATGGAGCAGCATCAGATGGAGGAGATGAGAATAAGTTTCTTCACTAACATAACACACGAGTTTCGCACCCCTCTCACCGTTATTCTCGGATATTCACGGATGATGGAGGAAGGCAAGGTGCCGGCAGGCGATATGGCAAAGGTGGGAAGCATGGTGTCAAGACAAGGCACGCGACTTCTGTCGCTCATCAACCAGTTGCTCGACATACAGAAGGTGAAGTCGAATATCGGACATCCCGACTGGCATCATGGCGACATCGTGCTCTTCATGGCAAACATCATAGAGAGTCATCTCAATATGGCACACTCCAGACAGATAACCCTGATGTATGCCCCAAAGCAAAAGAAGATGATGTGTGACTTCGTGCCAGACTATGCCAGAAGGTGTTGTGTGCAACCTTCTGACAAATGCCATAAAGTTCTCCAAGGAGGGCGGACAGGTGCTTGTGGCGCTTGAGGTGGAGAACGACATGCTGACCCTGCGCATTGCCGACTATGGTAGCGGTATACCGGAAAATGAGCAGCAGCATATCTTCGAACCCTTCTATCAGACAGAGAGCGACAAGAAGACCATCGGGTCGGGAGTGGGACTGGCCCTCGTGAACCAGATAGTGAAAACCCTTGGCGGCAGCATAACGCTCGACAGTAAGGTGGACGTCGGTTCGGTATTTACTGTAAACGTGCCCGTCAAGGCCCCGGCGGGTGTTGACGTGAAGCCGCTTGAGTCACTCGGAACAATTCCTGACGACATTTTGCTTGGAGCAAATACTAAAACAGGTGGCAATAACGGAACTTCCGGTTGTGGAGAGGATAATAATCCTGTGGCAGGCGACAAGAGTGATGCCCTCGTGGATATCGGTGCGAATAGTCATGATATGGATGATGATGGTGGTGATGTGGCTGACGGCAGTTCTGCTGACACCCGTCAGCTCGTGCTCATCGTGGAAGACAATGCCGATGTGGCGGAATACATGACAATGCAGCTTAAGGCAAGATACCGCCTCGTGTTGGCACGTGATGGTGAGGAGGGACTGCGCATTGCCACGGAGACGGTGCCGCGACATCATCATCACCGATCTCATGATGCCACGCATGGATGGCTACGAACTGTGTCAGAGAGTGAAGGAATCGGAGGTGCTCAACCACATTCCTGTCATCATCGTCACGGCGAGGACAACCCAGAAAGACAAGCTGCGCGGACTGCAGATTGGCGTTGATGCGTATATATATAAACCATTTGATGCTGAAGAACTATCCGTAACTGTCGGCAACCTGCTGGAGAAACACCGCTTGCTGCGCCTGCGCTATATGCAGGCGCCAGCCGACGACAAACAGGCTGCAGTGGAGACGCTGCCGCCTTGCGACCGCGTGTTCCTCAATAGGGTGGATGCCGCAGTGGACGAATTGATGGCGACGGACCTCTCCGTAGACAGTGTGGCTATAGCCCTATGTATGAGTCAGCAGCAGTTGCGCCGAAAGCTCAATGCTGTGTCGGGCGACACACCGATGGCATATTTCCGCAAGCGCCAGATGCAGAAAGCCAAAGATATGCTGGACAACCGCGATGACATGTCGATCAGCGAGATAGGAATGAAGTGCGGTTTCTACGATATGTCGCATTTCACAAGAATATTCAAGCAGGTGGTAGGAATAACACCGTCGCAGTATCGCAAGAAAGCATAACCCCCCAAACGGTCATTATGCCGTTTGGGGATAAAATCCCTCTTCTGAAAAAAAACACAATCCAGGCTGGCCATGATGACCGATTTGGGTTAAATGGTTTGCTGACCGTTTTTAAGATTATAAGAATAGTGGTCTTGATTTCCCAATTGAAGAAATCAAGACCACGAATGTTCCTTTGCGAAAATTCCCCCTGGCGTGGGGATGAATCCCCACATTAGGGGGTACTGTTCCCCACGCTGTGGGGAAAATATGAGACCTATGGCTTGTCTTGTTCCTATTTCATGCAAGCCTTGAAGATTTCGAGGATATCCTGTTCCAAGAGAGGAGCCCATGCCTTGTCGAGACCTTCATTGTCTGCCACGTGTTTCGCCATTTCAGCAAGGCGGCTGTCGTCGATGCCGACCTCAGGCAGAGTCATCGGGATGCCGATGTTGCGATAGAAGTCATGTATTGCCTTGATTGAAGCCTCTGCGTTTTCAGCTCCAAACACGTTCTTGCCGAACTTCTCGATGCGCTCCACCACCTGGTCGTGCAGTTCGCCTGTAGAGTGGTCGAGGATATGTTTCATCCAACGTGGCGTCACGATGGCAAGACCCTCCCCGTGGGTGATGTCGTAGTATGCCGACAGAGCGTGCTCCATGGCGTGCATAGGCCAGCCGCTCGGACTGTTGCCGAGACAGTAGATGCCGTTGCAGCCAAGAGTAGTGGCATAGAATATCTCAGCCCTGGCGTTGTAGTTCTGTGGATCTTCCAATACAATCTTCACGTTCTTCACGAGCGACTTCACGGCACCCTCCATGAAAGCGTCGTTCATGTCGATGTGGTCGCCACAGAAATACGACTCCATGATGTGGTTGATGCAGTCGGAAACGCCTGCCAACGTCTGTTTCACAGGCAGTGTGAAGGTATATGTAGGGTCGATGAAGCTCACTGCCGGGAATACGAGTTTTGAGAAGTATGCCAGCTTGTCGTTTGTCTCAGTGCGCGATATCACTCCGCCCATGCATATTCACTGCCGGTAGCGCCATGGTGATGATGTCTACGATGGGCACTGCTGCCGTTTGGGCTTGCGTCCGCAAACGATGTCCCATGCCTCCTCCACATTGTCCGTCACCTTAGTCTTGAGCGTTCCGGCAACACCGGCTATAGCCTTAGTGCAGTCGAGCACCGAACCTCCACCCACGGCGAGTATCACATCGATGTCGTTGTCCTGACACATGCGCACACCGTCAAGCACGCTGGGGTTGAACTTGGGATTAGGCTGTATGCCGCCGAGCTCGAAACCTGCTTGTCTGTCAGTGTATCCTTCACCAGGTCATAAAGACTCTTGTCGTGTCCGGGAGCGGTGCGTTTGATGCTGCCGCCGCCATAAGTGATGAGTACACGTTTCCATACTGGTTCATTACGCTTGCGAGTTTTTCGCTTACTACACCCTTGCCGAAGATGAGGCGTGTGGGTGTCTGATAATCAAAATTGACCATAGCTCTTTGATTTAAAAAAGGTTGTTTATACATTGTCGTTGTAGATGGCAATCTTTATCACTCCGTCTTCTTTGTTTTCGAAGATGCGGTATGCCTCTTCTATCCTGCTCAGTGGAAGCGGTGGGTGATGAGAGGTGTGGTGTCTATCTTGCCTTGCTCGATGAGCTGCAGAACTTCCTCGCAGTCGCATCCGTCCACGCCGCGGTCTTGAACGTAAGGTCTTGCCATACATGTCGGGTAGTGGCAGCACCTGTGGCTCGTCATATAGTGCCACTACGGTTACGATGGCGTTAGGACGGGCGCATCGCCAGGCGAGCTGGAACGTATGTTTGCCTCCAGCCACCTCCAATACCCTGTCGGCACCTCCGTGGTCGCTGTTTTTCATCACGAACTCCTCACACTCTTCCGGTGTCGTTACCATCACTTCCGGATAATGAGCCTTTACGAATGCCTGTCGCTCTTCCGACTGTTCGCACACGATGATGCGCTTTGGCTTTTTCAGCATCACGCTCAGCAGTGTGCAGATGCCTGTCGGACCGGCACCGATGATGAGCACGGTGTCCTCTTCCGTTATCTCACTGATGCGTGCAGCCCAGTAGCCTGTTGCCAGTACGTCGCCCACGAAGAGAGCTTGCTCGTCGCTCACGCTGTCGGGAATGCGGTTCAGTCCCTGTGTAGCCAGCGGCACACGCACATACTCCGTCTGTCCGCCGTCGATGCGGCAGCCCAGTGCCCATCCGCCGTGTGGCGAGGTGCAGTTGTTCACGTAGCCATGCTTGCAGTAGAAACATTCTCCGCAGAACGTCTCCACGTTCACCGTCACGCGGTCGCCGGCTTTCAGTCCCTTCACTGCCGTTCCTGTCTCTTCCACTATTCCCACCATCTCGTGTCCCACGGTGATGCCAGGCACCGCCCTTGGCACGCTGCCATGCTTGATTGCAGGTCGCTCGTACAGATGCTGCCCAGCGTCACTCTGACGATGGCGTCGGTGGGGTCCTGTATCTTGGGTTTCGGTTTGTCGGTCATGGCAAACCTTCCTTTCTCAATGTATGTATATGCTTTCATGTTATTGTTGGTAGTTTATGTTATATAGACAGAGGGTCAGAAGACGGTGTTTCATTTCTTGCCTTTCGTGGCGAAGTATTTCCATAGCGGTGCTGCCATCATAGCCTGATGAAACTCGTCGTTCATGAGCATGCGTACCACTTCGTCCTCGTCCAGTAGCACGACCTTGATGTCTTCCGACTCTTCGAGATGCTGGGTGGAAAGCCTTTCCACCCCTGTGGCAAGGTATGTATGACTGTAGTTGGTGCAAGCCCCGGCATTGGACTAATGGTCATCAGCTTCGACCATTCGCCGCCGCCATATCCCGTCTCCTCATAGAGTTCGCGTCTGGCAGCCTCCATCGGGTCTTCGCCTTTCTCACGCATCCTGCCGGAATCTCTATTGCCGTGAGGTGCTGGGCATGGCGGTATTGGCGCTCCATGAGGAATTTCCCTTCTTTGGTTATCGCTATGACATTGCAGAACTCTGGATATTCCAGAACGTAGAAATCCTGTATCTCAGCGCCAGTAGGCAGTTTCACATGTTCGCGTCTTGCCGTCAGCCAAGGCTCTCTGAGAGGTATTCGCTCTCTATCACCTCCCATGCCATAGGTCTTTGTCTTGTTTCATGATTTCTGATATTTCATTTGATTAGGAAAGGTGTCCATTGAGCATACGATTCCAATTTCTTCATATCCTTTGGTATTGTAGATTTTTATATGTCTTGATAATTTCTGTCTCTTCGTCTGTTCTATCTCTTCATGTCCTTGTCCACCATTGCACATACACAAGAGTCAGACCACACGTTCTCTGCGTCTCTATCATGTCGATGATGGTATATATTGGCAGGATGATACCCATGATGCCGATTGGCGCATTCACTCCCACATCAGCGAGAGGGTGAGGAAATAGCAGCCCATAGGCACTCCGGCATTGCCCACTGCCGACAGCACGGAGATGAAGAGCCAGAGAATCATCGTTGTCAGCGGCAGCTCCATTCCGCCGTTCTGCATCAGGAACAGGGAGGTGACGAGGATGAACGCCGCACAGCCATTCATGTTGATAGTGGTGCAGATAGGCAAGACGAAGCGTGACACCTTGCTCGACACTCCCATCCTCTCTTCTGCCGTCTGCATGGTGACAGGCAGCGTGGCAGCCGAACTCTTGGTGAATAGAGCCATCAATACCGCCGGCATCATGCGGCCGAGGGTGCGGAAGGGGTTGATTCCCCTTGCCAGCAGGAACAGGGGCAGTACGATGAAGAACTGTATCACGTTGCCACCCAATATCACCGCCACGTATTTTCCGAGCGATGCCATCACGATGCCTGCCGAGAACTGTGCCGAAAGCTGTGCTGCAAATGCCACGATGCCAAGTGGCAAAGCCCATATCAGACCGTGGATGAGCATGAAGAGCAGGTCTTGCAGACCGAACAGTCCCTTCACCACCACCTCCTTCTTGTCATTTTGTGGCATCTTTGCCAATGCAATGCCCACGGCAGCAGCCAGCATGAGGATGGAAAGCACGTTGCCGTCGGCAAACGGTTTCACTATGTTGTTGGGAATCACACCCAATATGTGGTCATAATAAGATGTCTCGCCCAGGTTCTGAGGCACGTCAGCCATACCGCTCTGCACCAGAGCCGCCGGCAGGTTGCCGGGAGCAATGACATTGTAGAGCACCAGTCCCACGGCGGCAGCGGCAAATGTGGTGAGCAGCGTGTAAGTGATGGCATGCCTGAAAATCTTTCCCGTGTCGGCCTGATTGCCGAGCGAGGCGAGAGTCGTCATCACCGCCAGGGCTATCGTCGGCACCGCCAGGAGCTGGAACAGACGGGTATATACCGTAGCGATGAAGTTCATCAACCCGTTGAGCCATGCTATGCCCAACATTCCCAATGCTGCACCGACTACCAGTGCACCGATCCAAAGCATCAGCTGCTTTGTCTGCTTCTTGTTGTTTTTTCCTTTTGCTATATTGTTCATGGTGTTATTAGTATTCAGGTTCGTTACAACTTACGCCTTTCAAATCCTTTGTATTGTATGACCGGCGGTCCGTCATGCGAACAGCTCATTCTTCTTTCTGTCACGGCAGAGCGGTTCGAGATGCGCCACAAGCATGTTGAGGCGTCCCCGATACCCCTTGCCTGTACCGGACATACAGCTACGCATCGCATGCAGCCGATGCAGAGTCCGTTGTCGTTGCCTCTCAGATTGTCGGGAGAGATAGCTCCGGCAGGACATTCGCTCGCACACGTTCCGCAGCCCGTGCAGTTGTCGTTTGCCGTGGGGTAGGGACCCTTGCAGCCCTGCTTGTATGGTCGGTTTCCCGGCAGGGAGAGAGGTGCATACTCTCCATCCCCCTTGATCTTGCGGAGTATGTCGGCGGCAAACGAAGCCAGTTCGTTGGCATCTTCTGCATCGGGACGGCCGGAGCCATACATGCGGCAGATACTGTGTTCGCGATGGCGGCAATAGCAGCCACCACACGGAATCCCATGCCAGTTGCCACATCCTGCATCTCCACCAGAGCGTCTTCGTAAGCCCTGTTGCCATATACGGCAATGATGACACACCGTGCCCGTTAGCCTCGATGCCCTTCAGTCTCTCCACAGCCATGGCAGGCACACGGCCGGCATATACGGGCATGGAGATTACCGTCAGGTCGTCGGTGTGGATACCGGGGAGTTTCAGATTCTCTTTCTTTGTGCAGAGTTCTGTAGTGACACACTCCCCGCCAAATTCTTTGCACAGCAGTTCGCCCACACGGCGTGTTCCACCTGTGGGACTGAATGTTATGTTGTGAATTGTCATTCTGGCTCTTATCCTTTATAGCGTTTAATATCTGCTCCGCATGAATCTTTGTCTTGATTTCCTTTGGGGTGAAGATTTTCTCGATTATTCCGTTTTCGTCAACGAGATATGTGGTGCGCAGTATGCCGATGGTCTTCCTTCCGCATGTCACCTTTTCTCCCCAGCATCCCAGCTCTTGCAGCAGAGTGGTCTCCGTGTCGGCTATCAGCGGGAACTGCAAGCCGTGAGCGTCGGCAAACTTCTTCTGCAGTGCCTGTTTGTCTTTGCTCACACCGATGATTTCATATCCGGCGGCTGCCAGTTCCTCTTTGTGTGCCTGCAGCGAACAAGCCTCTGCAGTGCATCCGCTTGTGTTAGCCTTTGGATAGCTGTATATCACCAGTTTCCTGCCGCGATAGTCGCTTGCCTTAATCTCTCGTCCGTCCTGGTCGATGCCGAGGACCTCTGGTATTCTGTCTCCGATATTCATAATGATTTAGATTTATATTATTGTCAGGTTTAATCTTATCCTTTTATTATAACATGCAAATATAATAAAATGTATTGATAGCCCGTGATAATATTTTAACCCAAATCAGCAATTAGAGCGTTTATTGTATTTTTTATATACTGCTTGCAGTCTTTTGTCTTTTATAAGGTGCTTTTGCTCGTCCTTAATTCGTGATAGCTCGCTATTGCTCATTAAAAGCCAAATAAAATCCACTCTTCTAAAATACCAAAATCCAAGCAGACCCTAACGACCGATTTGGGTTAAATAATTGTTTTGCTGCTAAAGTTGCAAGTCGTGTTGCTGAGATAAAATTTCAGTAGCAGTTCTTTTGCGTTAAATGCATATATGCTGGGAATCGTGGTACGACCATAGTGAATGGCGGCTATGCTCCAGCAGGAAAGTCAGTCCGCTGATGCCGAT
>NZ_NALQ01000010.1:0-53359 GCF_008680225.1 Prevotella sp. LMAG:51
AAAAGGACATTGTTTAACGGTTATAGGTAATTGGTAGTCGGTAACTGTTGACGGTAAATTATAGTTTATTTTAGAATTAATCACCAACCCACCTATCACATTACCTTCGTTATCAAATCCAAGAACGATGAAAAATTTATTGCGTGTGGCATCATTGTTCTTAGGCGTAATGCCATTAGAAGGGTCAAGATTTAGCAAATAGACATCACCAACATTAATGCTTGATTGTAAAAGTTCATTTGCAGCATTTCCAAGTAAATCGCCTATATTTGTCATGCCAAAGCCGCTTCTACTGCAAGGTTTTCCTTTATATATTCTATCATGTCTTCAGATGCCATACCATCTTTAGCCATGCCGACAATATCCATTACTTTACGTCCCTGCTGATTATAAGCACGACTCCATTCTTCGCCATGCGATTTTGCACGTAATTCTCCATAAGGAAGATTTCTGTTTTCTTCTATTGATTGGTCTAACGCTTCAATATCTGCTTTTGAAAGATAATCCAAGTCAGCATCACGCTTTGCTTCCAACATATAATAAGCGTCATCTGTACCTTTCGCTACTGTCTTATCAAGCATGTTTTTCAACTCTTTATCGCAATGAACGTCGTCTTTTATACAATTATACAATATTGAAGGAACAGGACCATCCGGCAACGCACAGAACTCGTCAGAAACCATAGAAAATCCGTATTTTGCCAAATGTGCAATATTAGCAAAATATATAATCTTGAACACGTGGTAATAGTCCAACCCCCTTGTCTTGTTCAATATGTAAAGAATAACCTCTGTAAGTTTCTGCTTGTCAAACTGTGTCATACTAAATCTCCTTCAGATTACAAAGATAATTCATATTCATTATACAACAATGTGTTAGCTTCCATTTAACTGATTTGACGTCCGAATTTAACATAATATTAACAATTACATTGTGTTATCATACAAACATCTGACGAAGCAAGTATTGCTTTTGAGAACAGTACAAATCAAGTATTAGCCCTTCATTCTTAATTTTATCTTCATAGGAATCTAAAATATAACAAATCTTATACTGTTGTACAATTGACGGAATTCTTACTTTGATATTCTCGATAGTTGATTTGGATAAACTTGGTACTCCAGTACCTTCATTATATAATTGCCAATTGATTTGTTTGAAAAGGTAATAGCAGAATTTAGGCAAAACATCTTTGAAACCATATGTATAGAATAAAGTATCCACTGTCCAAAATTTACCTGTTAAGAACAATGGTGTATCTATTGTTCCTTTTCTACCTATGCAAACGCTATCTCCATCATAAAGAAAATCATTAACAGAAAGCATTTTACCACCCGTACCATAGACTGGAATATCACCGAAGTCAAGATGCTTGTAATCTTTGCCATTACCAATACACAAAAACTCTCGTATTTTTGCCTTCCTCCAGTCCTTATCATTTTCAAATAGTTTATTTCTAATTCCCTTGATTAAGGACTGCAACTTGTCAATGATTTTGTTTTGGGTTGCGATGCGCTCATCTATTAGACGGAGCAAGTCCGCGATTTTTTGTTGTTCTTCCTTTGATGGTATACCAACATAGCACTCTGAGAAGTTTTTACTATTGATTGAATATATCTTGGTTCCTTGTGCAATACGTCTTATTTGATGGTGGAAAGACATTGATGAAAAAGCGTAGCCCTTATAGCCGACAACTGTTTTGTTTTTGTTGTCACGTCCATGAATTGTATGTAAGCCACAAACAACTTTCTTGCCATTCAAATTATAGTACTCAACAGCTTTTGCCACTTCGTTTGTATCTTCTGAAGCGTCGGCAAAAACAACATCACCCTCTTTGCACAACTCATAATTCTTAGGAACATTACCATCAATAATGTTGGGAAGATTATCTTTGTCTATATCTACCATTGTTGGTAACCCAACATGAATTAGTCCATAATGAAGGTTTTGGATATTTGTAGTACCATATTCCAACTTATCCCAACTAAGTGAGTTTGTTGAATAGAAATCCAGTAAGTCAGAAACCTTGCACATCTCCCACTCCCCCTGAAACTCCGGGAATCTGAGATTTGGGACATCAGAGGTCTATTTTCTCTAATTATTATGTACACCTTCAAAATTAAGGATTACAATGACAACAAAAACAATTAGAGAAATTGCGTTGGCTTGGAAAAGTGACAAGCAACGCTACGTAAAGCAGTCTACATACGCTGCTTATGCGTTGGTTTTGGAGAACCACATTCTGCCATCATTTGGCGATTGTGAGGCTCTGAGTGAGAAACTTGTGCAGGAGTTCGTTTTGCAGAAACTCAATGGCGGTCTCAGCATCAAAACGGTGAAGGACATCCTGATTGTCCTGAAAATGGTGATGAAGTTCGGAGTAAAGAACGAATGGATGAACTATTGCGAGTGGGATATCAAATACCCCACGACAGAGACCAACAAGGAAATAGAGGTGCTGACGGTGGCACACCACAAAAAGATCCTCGATTTCATCAAACAGAACTTCACATTCCGCAACCTTGGTATCTATATAAGTCTGACCACAGGCTTGCGTATCGGTGAGATTTGCGGTCTGAAATGGTCGGACATCAATACCGACAACGGCACAATTACCGTGAACCGCACCATTGAACGCATCTACATTGTGGAGGGAGAACGCAAGCACACGGAGTTGGTCATCAACACACCCAAGACCAAGAACTCATGCCGTGAGATACCGATGAACAAGGAACTGCTGGCGATAGTGAAACCTCTGAAAAAGGTGGTAAACACAGACTTCTATGTGCTGACCAATGAGGAGAAACCAACCGAACCTCGCACCTATCGCAACTATTATCATCGGTTGATGGCGCATCTTGACATTCCTCGACTAAAGTATCACGGACTGCGCCACAGCTTTGCCACACGCTGCATTGAAAGCAACTGCGACTACAAGACCGTAAGCGTACTGCTCGGTCATGCCAACATCACAACAACCCTTAATCTCTATGTTCACCCGAACATGGAGCAGAAGAAAAAGTGCATCACCAAGATGTTCAAGTCTTTGGGAAAATAGGGAAGAATAGTAGCATAGGCAATAAAAGGCAAAAGGATGAGGTGACTCCATATCACCCCATCCTCCGCTTACTTGTCTATGTATGATGCAACAAAATAAACAATTGAAATGACCGCTTAAAGGAAACACGTCAAGACCTCATCCGTATTTTTTCTTCCGCAACCGAACCAAGTTAATGATAAAATCCGTAAATTTGCATTGTCCCAAATCCCGAGACAAGGAAAGCGGATTTTAGCTTCATCGAGATTGGAGCACAACCTAAAATTTCAATAATAAGCAATAACCATTAAATCAAACAACAATGACAGTTCAGACATTTCAAAAGGGCAAATTCTACACGCTGCCCATCAAAGCCTTAAGGGAAGAAGGCAACAACACTTTCTTCATCGTAAACGCCAATAACAGGGAGTATGCAATCCGAATGTTCGATTTCCAGAAATCCGACAAAAAAGTATTGCAAATGGAGGAATTGCCATGTATGGTTAAAGACATACACGGCGACAACATCGTATTCGTGCAAAACTTTGCCCGGATGTTCGAAGACATTTATATATCTGGAAAGGTTTACCCATTCATTGTAAACAAGGAAGCCTATAATCCGAATAACGAGTTCAGGTATTATGACATAAGGGATTACAATGGTGTGCCCTTCAGAATAAAATGTGAAAAGAACACATTCTTAGTGCCAAACCAGAAAATCAGATGTATGGTGTCAAGGCCAAGCCTGAACAAGATGATTCTGATACTTGAAAACACGAAAAAGGACGTTATTGTAAACTGCATAAGCCCCAAGGAACTGCTGAGGAAAAGCGGCATCGAAGAAAGGTATCAAAGGTTTATCCTGTACAGTTTTGCGACCAATCCCGGATTTGAAGAGGCAAGGGAATATTATGAACAAGGCAATCCGGAATGGGTGATAAAGGCGATAACAGCCATCGTGGAAGTGGAACAATGGCCGAACCTTTCAAATAAAAACAAAGAAATTCTACTCTCATGCTACCACAGAATTTGCCTGTATCTGCTTGAAGATTCCGATTATCTGCATCAGTTCAACGAGTCGGATAGGGAAAATTTCCAGACATGGATTGCCGACAGGGTGACGATGTCTGAAACTTATCTTGAATGCCTTTCGTTTATCGGCGAAAAGAAATGCAGCGAAGAGACAGACCTGATACTCAGGAAAATCCGCAATTCAGGATATATTTACCACCCACACAAAAGGATGCGGCTGCTGATTGCCATGTTCTCACTCCAACCGGAACTTCTGGAAGAGAAGATCGACGCCATCCTTGACCTGCTCGCAGAAAAGGCAAAAGAATGGAAAACGGCATCATTCAACGATGCCTTCTCCAGCTTCCTTCAGTTCTATGTCATGTCTAATATGGAGAAGACAAACCGCGAGGCAGTAATCGACAACGAGCAGAACAACTTGCTGCTGAGCCGCATGGTGCGTTCTATATGCTATCTGCTCCTGATGACCAACGGCAAGGACATAAACGTGGCATTATACCGTTCGCTGCTGTTCCACTATCTATCATTCACAAGGAGCAGAAATGTGCTTGGCGACAACGACCACACCCACAACCTCGCCGAACAGCTTGCAGACAGGGCATTCACCACCCTTGTGGTGTCTGAAGACAAGATGAAAGACTTCTCATGGGGCAGGGATTTCAGACAGACGGAACTTCTGGCATACCAGATGGCGGCAACCAAGGAAAGCAGCACTACCTTCCTCACACGCTCATACGAGGCTCACAACGTGCGCTTCACCGTAAGTGCCGACAGCATAACAATAGCAAGGTCTTCTTCTGCCTCAAAAGAGAAGAACATACTCCCGCAGGATTTCCCAGGATGGTTCAACCTGCAGATATTCCTTGACCAACCCGGCAAATACTCTATCGGAAAGAAGGCAAAAGTAAGAATGTGGAAAGACTATTGGAAGAAAGTGGAAAACGCCCTTTTTGAGGAGAAGAAGACGCCATCCATACACCCCCAACGCAAGATTGCCCCAGAGGTGGGCACAACTGTCACCATCAGAGTGCTCTGGAAGGACGAGTACCATCAAAACAGGTTTTACTGCAGAATTGAGGATGACCAATATGAGGGCGAGGGCTGGATTGACACATACCAGAAAGGAGGCTCCATCGGTCTGTTCCATTACGACCCACAACTGGACATCGATTCTTTCTACATCGACGGCAAGCCTATCCTGTTCAAGGCAAGGGTAAATTCCGTTGGCAGCCCAAACGACGAGGTGCGCACCTATATGTTTGACGCCGTGTCATTCATTGACGGGCTAATCAAAGATCAGGTTAGTTTCGGCGAAGAGTCTGACTGCACCATATTCTACTACGATCCAAAGAATGATATCTTCTGTGGTGTTACAGAATACGGCTATGGCATCTTCATACATCCCTCTGATGAGTTCGCCCAGTTAAACATCGGCGACACGGTAAGTGTTCGTGTGACTGACGCTTCCCGACCAAACGCAATACAGGGAGAAATAACCGGTATTGGAGAAAAGGCGGTTGTCATCAAAGAGGCAGCAGAAAGCGTGCTTCATGAGTACAAGGATGAGCTATACGAGGAAACAGAGGAAGAACTGGAAGAAGAAGCGATGGCGGCATCTGAAGACATCTTCGAACTGGACTACATGAAAGAAATCATCAACATCTTCGACCATAAGGCGGTGTTGGAAACCGACAATATCCGTGCCTATGCGTTCCTGTCGATAGCCCACATCCTGTCAAAGATGATCGACGACAAGGCGATGATGCTATATCTGGAACAAAGGCAGCACTTCCTCAGCATACTGGAAGACTATGGCGAGAATGGCAAGATAAACGACGAGGAACTTGAAGCACTGGGCAATGACTACGGCGACATCGTTGAAAAATTCCCTATCCTCAAGCAGCGCCTCTCGGAAATGAGAATCGTGAACTGCTTCGGACAGCAAGACAAGAACCCGTATCTGTGGAGCATGGTGAACGACAACGAACCTGACAACATTCTCAGCAAGCTCTCACGTCTGATGCTGTCATACAACATGGCGGAAGGCTTTGGACTGCAGGAGCACCAGAAGGCTATCATAAACAAGATAAGGGGCGTTCTGAACGTGAACGTAGAACTTCCGCAAATCTACTCGTTCGGAGAAGAAAACCAGACCACAGAGTTCAAGACATCAATCGTGTTCCCTCCAAACAACAATATGCGTGCGGATATCAAGCAACAGACGTTCAACATCATGAAGGTGATCTGCGGCATGGTAAACGCATACGGTGGAACCCTCTATCTCGGTGTCTACGACACAGGCACCGCCAAGGGTCTTGCCGACGACCTGGAATTCTTTGAAGATAGCAAAGACAAGTTCGACCTCTATGTCAGAAACCAGATTCGCACTTCTCTCGGCGATTCGGTAAACGCCTCTGTCGTCATTGAGCATCCTGAGGCAGGCAAGCACTGGATATATGCCATCAAGGTGGCTGCAAGCAAGACTCCGATTCCTTTGCGGCTCGACAACAATTTCTATCTGCGGGAAGGGTCTTCAACACATCTCATCGACCAGTCGCAACTGATAGACATCATGAAAGAACGAAACTTCGCCCAATACGACACAAGAGTGTCGGAACCGGAAGAAGAAGACGATGTTCAGGAAACTGCCGAGCAGGAGGAAAAGAAGGAGCAGACGGTCAAAATCAAGACAAAGGCATTGCCTGACGACATAATCGGCACAAGTGAACTGAGAAGCAACATCACAGAAAACTGGGTTGACGGCTATGGCATTGACACTTCCTGCTATCTGCGCATACAATCAATCGGAAACTGGTGCATGCTGGACGAAGTGGAATGGGAGGACGGCATCCTGACGCTCGCCATTCATGACGATGAACTTGAGGGCAGTCTGATTGTCGTATATGAAGACGGCAAGGTGAACAGGATTCCTATGGACCAGCTGACAGACAAGAGCAGAGGCAGTTCATACAAGATGTATGCACAGAGCAAAGCAATCTTCATCTGTCCTGCCCGTAAGGATGACGCTCTGCTTACAGCATACGAGGATGACAAGGGGAAACAGTTCCTCCGTCTTGACGATGTTTCAAACATAGAAGAGGGAAAGATGCTTTCTGCCGGCAACACGCTTACTGACGTTGGGTTCTCCAAAATATTCTTCTGTGAGATCATTGCCAAAGAGTATCACGAAGAACTGCATCGCCTGCACAACCTGAAACGCAGCTCTCTTGGTTTCCAGGCTCTGACCAGCTACGGACAGAAGGAGCAGGAAGTAATGAGAAAGATAGGCATAGAATTATAAGCCTCATCTCAACTGACAATGAATAACGCAACTCAGGCAATAACGTTTGAGTTGCGTTTTTCATCTTGACATGCATCAAACCGATGTTTCACATGGCTCAGACAGGCTCTAAGACAAAGAAAATCCATAATGCTTACAAAAAGTAAGTTAAAACGGCAAGAAACAGCAAAAACCTGCTATGTAACATATAAATTTATTTTGTTACAAGCCAAAAACGCTATAAATTTGCAACAGTTATCCTGAATACAATCTTTTTACCTTAGAAGCTAATACCTATTGAATCAAAAAACAGCTCTCTGTGAAGAAAGCTGTTTTTATTTTTTATCCCAAATCTGTAAAAAACCAACCTTGCATTATCCTCAGGACCAGAATCCCGGCAAGCCTTAATTACCGATTTCGGAATATATGAAAAATCTACGGAAAAGAAACTCCAGTTAAGCCTCAGCCATACCAGGAATCTCCTCTGCGCAAGAAACGCCTGTGTAGGTCAGAACAGGAAGTTCGCCGGTCAATGCTCCGAAAGCATTCTCTGCCAACGACTCCATCTCGTTCTCTCCCGGCAAAACGACTACCTTACAAAGATATTCTATCTGCTCCTTGATGTCGGCAACGCAATAATCGCTGTATGCTATACCACCTGTAAGGATAATGGCGTCGCATTGTCCCTTCAAGGCAACGAACATCGCTCCGATCTCCTTTGCCACGGTATAATCCATAGCTGCAACGAGAGTCTTGTATGGCTCCTTGCCTTCAATAGCCTTCTCTTCGATGGTAATCATATCTGATGTACCAAGATATGCTGCAAGGCCAGCCTTGCCATGGAGCATCTTCTTAACTTCATTGAGGGTATATTTGCCGCTAAAGCATAAAGTAGCCAATGCCTCTGAAGGAACTGTTCCGGCACGCTCCGGAGAGATAGGACCTTCACCGTTGAGGGCGTTGTTGACATCAATCACGAGTCCCTTGCGATGGGCACCTACTGAGATACCACCTCCCAAGTGGACAACGATAAGATTGAGCTCTTCGTATTTCTTGCCAATAGACTTGGCGTAACGGCGGGCTACAGCCTTCTGGTTGAGAGCATGGAAGATTGACTCACGCTTGATGCCAGGAACACCGGAAACGCGGGCCTTCAACTGGAACTCGTCTACTACAACAGGGTCTGCAATGAAAGCAGGACAACCACACTCCTTGGCAATCTCATCGGCGATGATAGCTCCGAGGTTGCACACATGGTCGTGCTTGGTATGAAGCAGGTCGTGCTTCATCTTCTCGTTGACAGCATAAACTCCACCCTTGAGTGGGCAAAGCAGACCGCCACGACCCATAACAGCATCAAAATCCATAGCGATACCCTCGTCTTTCAGACGCTTCACGATGAACTCCTTACGATACTCATACTGATCTATCGTCTGATGGAAATGAGCGATTTCATTGAGGTCGTGATGGGCACCACCGGCCCAAACCTGTTTTCCATCTTCATAAATAGCCAACTTGGTAGAAGTGGAACCTGGGTTGATAGCAAGTATTTTCATTAAGATTAATATTGTATAGTTTTGTAATATTGATTACTTGTTAACCTTGTCTGCCAAACAAGCAAGGGCAAGGCTGTTGAACTTAGACTCTCCGCTGTCGGCTCTTGAAGCCACTACGATAGGAGCGGTTGTTCCGCAAAGCATTCCGGCTGTCTCTGCCTTGGCAAACAAGGTGAGAGTCTTGTAGAATACATTTCCGGACTCGATGTTCGGGAAAATCAGAGCATCGGCGTTTCCTACTACAGGAGAGCTGATGCCCTTGATTGCACCACTGTCTGAATCGCAGGCTGTCTTGACATCCATAGGACCATCAACACAGCAGTCGCCATACTCGCCATTGCGTGCCATCTCCTTCATTGACTCATAGCTCAATGTGTGTGGGAACTTCTCGCTCACCTTCTCTGTGCAATGGATAAGGGCAACCTTCGGGCTTTCGGCACCGAGACTGCGGCAAACTCCAAGAACATAACCAAGGATAGCCTTGAACTGCTCGTCGGTTGGACGTGGGCAAACGGCAGCATCCGAGAAAACGAGAAGCTTGTCGTATGATGGTATCTCTACAACTGTCACGTGTGTCATCACATGGCCCTTCTCCAGAAGACCATATTCCTTGTTGAGCACAGCGCGCAGGAGATTGTCGGTATTGAGGGTACCCTTCATAAGAACATCAGCTCCACCATCGTGAACGAGCTTCACGGCATAGGCTGCGGCATCGTCAGGTGTGGCTGTCTCATGAACGGTAACATGATCAGGATAGTCCGCAAGGAAGCGGTCGATGAACGGTGCTCTCGTACCTCCAAGCACGAGGGTGAAATCAACGAAACCTTCTTCCAAGGCGCGGTTAATCACGTATTCAGTATGTGAGTCATTTGGGCAAACAAGTACTACTTTTTTTCTGTTTTCCAATGACTGCAAACGATTAATTAAGGTGTTAAAATTATTAAGTAACTGCATAAACTTATAATTTTTGTGCAAAAATACATCAAAGGACTTTTGAAACAAAGCCAAACTACACATTTTTTTGTCGTTTGTGCAGATTTCCGACTTTATGTATAATAAATGCGAATTTTGGAACATACTGCAATATTTTGCAATTTACAAATAGTCAACACCTGATGTGCTATTTAGTACACTCATTCACAGTTCGATTGACAAATGAAAGTTAACTGTTTCCGGAATAAAGACAAGGTAGAGACGACTGGCAAAAAATATGACTGCAAGCAATTGAAATTTGATGCAATTAACGGCACAATAACCATTGGAAGTTAAGGAAAAACCGACAAAAACGATTTTATACGTACAAAATTCAAGTGTTAATATATTTTTTAGTACTTTTGCAGACTTATAAGAAAAATGAATCGAAAAATAATGAATAAAAGACAGTTCAGAGGTGCCCTGTTCGACCTTGACGGCGTAGTGTTCGACACCGAACCGCAATACACGATATTCTGGGGCAACCAATTCAAGGAATACTATCCAGGAAGCCACGAGATGGAAAAGCTCATCAAGGGACAGACCCTTGTGGAGATATACGACAAATACTTCCCTGACCAATCGGTGCAGGAAGAGATAACAAGAAGGCTCGACAGGTTTGAAGACGAGATGAAGTTTGAATACGTCAGAGGCTTTGAGGATTTCGTAAAGAACATACGCAAGAACGGCGTAAAGACTGCCGTCGTGACAAGTTCCAACGTGATGAAGATGAAGAACGTGTATGCCAAGCACCCGGAGTTCAAGGGGTATTTCGACGAGATTCTCACTTCAGAAGACTTCGACGAGAGCAAACCGTCGCCAGACTGCTATCTGAAAGCCGCAAAGCGTTTTGGACTGACTTCTGACGAATGCGTGGTTCTGGAGGACAGCTTCAACGGACTGAAATCAGGAAGGGCTGCAAAAATGTTCGTAGTGGGATTTGCAACGACAAACTCCCATGAGGCAATAGAACCATACTCAGACACCGTTGTTGACGACTACGTTGGCTTGAGTTACGAAGGAATAATGAAATCATTGGGACAAGATGCCTGATGAACATAATAATGAGTATAAACCAATTAAAGAAATAAAAAAACAAGAAAAGAAAATGTCAGGTTATTTAGTAAGCGACAACCGAAAGGTTACGACCCATCGTTTCATCGAAATGAAGGAGCGTGGAGAGAAAATCTCAATGTTGACGTCATACGACTTTACCACAGCTGGTATCGTTGACGGTGCCGGTATCGACGGTATTCTGATAGGCGACTCTGCCTCTAACGTGATGGTGGGCAACAGCACTACCCTACCTATTACGATAGACCAGATGATCTATCACGCAAGTTCCGTGGCAAGAGCAGTAAAAAGAGCTCTCGTGGTATGCGACATGCCGTTCGGAAGCTATCAGGTGGACAGAAAAGAGGGCGTGAAAAACGCCATCAAGATAATGAAGGAAAGCGGATGCGACGCTCTGAAACTTGAGGGCGGAGTGGAAATCATTGATACCGTGAAGGGTATATTGGATGCCGGCATCCCTGTTATGGCACATCTCGGACTGACTCCGCAGAGCATCAACAAATTCGGAACTTATGCCGTGCGCGCAAAAGAGGAGGCTGAGGCTGAGAAACTCGTTTCTGACGCTTTGCTGCTCCAGGAAGCAGGATGCTTCTCTGTGGTATTCGAAAAGGTGCCGGCAAGTCTTGCCACAAAGGTGAGCAAGGAACTGACCATCCCTACAATCGGTATCGGAGCCGGAAACGGAACTGACGGACAGATTCTCGTGGTGGACGACATGCTCGGAATGACAAAGGGATTCAGTCCTAAATTCCTGCGCAGATATGCCGACCTCAACACCGTCATTACCGACGCCATAGGCAACTACATAAGAGATGTGAAGAGCAGCGATTTCCCCAACAGCGAGGAATCGTATTGATATTAACTAAAACAACGCCAAATGCATACTGACTTCTGGAAACTGACTACTTCTACATTTTTCATTGCCGCGGCAATGTATATGCTGATTCCGACAATGCCGGAGATTCTGTCTTCTGTCCTGGAACTATCACAGACACAGATAGCATCATGGACGGGAATGCCGGGAGTATCGGTATTCGCCTTTGGCTTATTCTGTTCATATCTCATCCAGAGATACAGACGCAACAAAGTCTGCATATTGTCAACGGCATGTATGGCGCTGACAATTCTGGCAACGACGTATCTGATGGATGAATTCCTGCTCAAAGGAATAATACAGGAAAGTCCCGTCTTCCTCCTCGCGACAAGGGGGTTGATGGGAGCTTTCTTCGGTTTGTCGCTGATGATTCTCAGCAGCACGCTGACAATAGACTGCTGCGACTCTGACCACCGCACAAAAGCAAACACCATCATGGCATGGACGCATCTGGCGGCAATTCCTGCCGGAGGATCAATCGGACTGCTGATGGTGATAGAATCCAACATACAGAATGTACTGTATACCGCCATGGCATCTTGTTTCATCGCGATATATATAATGTCGAGCATCAAGTTCCCGTTCAAGGCCCCGGAAGAAACCCTGAAGAGAATGTCATGCGACCGTTTCTTCGTGGTGTCAAGTCTGCCGATCATTATCCCGAACATCGCCATCGGCATAGTAATAGGAACCGTGATCATCTGCATAAGACAAATGAAAGAGTTTGCCGGCATATTGGCTGGTATTCTGCTGGCAATATTGGCAATATACATCATCTTCTTCCGCAAATCACAGACCACGAAATGCAAATTCACTCTCTGCGGCGGAAATCACACCACTACAATGCTGCCGGCCATTGGCTATGCGCTGCTTGCGGCATCGCTGATTCTGGCAATAAGGGCATTGACAGTAAATCCCTTGCTGCATCTCATCTGTATGGTGGCATCAGGAGCGGCGGCAACGATACTGATGTCTGTACATCATTCATGCTTCATCGAGACAGCAGACCATTGTCAGCGCGGCTCTGCCTTGAGCACATATTTCCTGACTCTGGAATTGGGAATAAGCATCGGATTATTCACAAGCTTGATGACCGCAGCCCCACAAAACCCTGTCTGCGAATTTACAACAGACAATATTTACTACATCCTGTTGACAAGCAGCATTATTGCAGCATTGTCATATTTCTTCATCACAAAAAAGTATATTTCTGACAAGATAGAGAGGAATATGTAAAATAGAAATCAAAAATCAAGTGATTTTCAAAAAAAGTCCACGGATATTTTGCAGATTAAAAATAAATCCATACCTTTGCACTCGCAATTCAGAAATATGGCTCCGTAGCTCAACTGAATAGAGCATCTGACTACGGATCAGAAGGTTACAGGTTTGAATCCTGTCGGAGTCACTAAGAATTAGATTTCATCAAGAGGTGTTTACGAAAGTAAATGCCTCTTTTTGTTTTATAATCTCCACAATAATTATTAAAACCAAATCGGGGACTGCTGCCGGATTTGGTGACGGAAACCACGTCTTTCGTTTCCCTTTTTACATTTTTTATCCCAGCACGGCATTTTGCTTCCGCATAAAAGACATACCTTTGCATTATTGAACATCATATAATTATTTGAGGTATAAATTTGACATTGAGATGAAAAGGAAAAATACAGTTACAGGATGGCTTGTGGCATTTATTGTCGGCGGATTACTACTGACAGGATGCTCAAAACAAGCGAAGAAGAAGGAGCAGAAGACAATCAAAACGGAGACTATCACCGTGGGCAGTACAGCGCTTGGAGAAACTAAAGATTATGTCGGGACTATAGAAGAAAAAATAGGGTCAACACTAAGTTTCGAGATTGCCGGCAACATCACTTCCATAAGAGTGGATGAGGGAGACAGAGTGAGCAAAGGACAAGTGCTCGCCACCATAAACCCGACCACAGTGAGGGAGGCTCACAAAAGTACGATGACTGCTCTGAAGCAGGCGGAAGACGCATATAGGAGATTTCTGCCCCTGCATAAGGCAGGAACGATTTCCGAACTGCAATGGGTGGATATTGAAAGCAAACTGGAACAGGCGAAAGCGGCAGAGAGCATAGCCCGCCAACAACTGTCGCACACCACGCTCACGGCTCCTTTTGCCGGAGTGATAGCCTCAAAGAATGCGGATTTGGGAACGTACGTCCTGCCAGGACAACCCGTACTGAAGTTGGCTGATGTGGAACAGGTAAACGCGAAGGTTTCTGTTCCAGAAAGCGAGATATCACATCTACGCATCGGCGACAAGGTGAAACTGACGGTTGCTGCACTTGACAATGCTGTATTCTATGGAACGGTTTCGGAAAAGGGCATCGACGCCAATCCCATATCACATACTTATGACATAAAAGTGGGTATCGCCAACACTCATGGGCGTCTTCTCCCCGGCATGGTGTGCAACGCCAACGTTACGGGCGGCGCAACAAAAGAACAGGCGCATATCATCGTGCCACCACAAAGCATAGAACTGGATGTGGACAATTCTAGATTCGTTTGGACTGTAGTAGACGGGAAGGCGCATCAGCAGCGTGTGGAGACCGGCGACTTCGAAGGGGACGGGATTATAATCCTGTCTGGACTGAAACCAGGCGACCAAGTTATAGTAAACGGCCAGCAGAAGGTGTCTGAGGGAATGAGAGTGGACACCGGCAAGGGTATGGACAGATAATGACGGAAAGGAAATAACATGGACATGGACAAAAAGGCGAAGAAGAAGGACACTGCCCTTCGGGAACACATCAAAGCGCGCCTCACGAGGAAACCTAACCGGGTGATAAAACGGTCATTCATAGAGGCTGCGATGTGTAACCACAATATCGTGATATTGCTTATGGGAATGCTCGTGCTCCTTGGAATACTGGGACTCGCCACGATGCCTAAGCAGGAGATGCCGCAGTTCACGGTACGCCAAGGTGCATGCGTAGCAGTATATCCGGGTGCCACATCGGCAGAGGTGGAAGAACGGGTAGCGAAACCTCTGGAGAATTTCATCTTCGGATATAAAGAGGTGAACAAAAAGAAGACATACACACAGAGCAAAGACGGCATGCTGATTGCATTCATGGAACTGAACGACTATGTGGAAGACAAAGATGCTTTCTGGAGCAAGTTCAAACATGGACTGCAGGCATTCAAGTCTTCACTGCCTTCTGGAGTAATCGCATTGCAGGCGGTAGACGATATTGCCGAGACATCGGCTTTGCTCATAACGATTGAAAGCAAACAGAAGACTTACCGGGAACTAAACACCTATATAGACAACCTGAAAGACAGGCTCCGACGCATCGACGCCATATCCAACCTCCGGACATACGGTTTGCAGAACGAACAGATAAGCATTTATCTGGACCAGAACAAGCTGTCGAAATATGGCATCGGACCCTTCAAGATACTCAACGAACTGGCGCTTCAGGGATTCACCACTATAAGCGGAAGTCTGGACATGGGCAATCTAACTCTGCCTATCCATATCACCGACTCCTACAACAACGAGCGTGATGTGGCGGAACAGATTGTATATTCCGACCCGAAAGGCAACATCGTGAGGCTCAAAGACATTGCACGCATAACGAGGGAATACCCGAAACAGGAGAAATACATAAAGAGCAATGGCAACAAATGTGTGCTCCTGTCTATCGAAATGCGACCAGGAAACGACATTGTGAAGATGGGAAATGATGTCCACAAGGCATTGGACGAGTTTGAGGAGACCTTGCCAAAAGATGTGCATATCGCCACCATCACCGACCAAAGCAAAGTGGTGAACGAATCGGTTATGAACTTTCTGCAGGAGCTGCTCATCTCGGTCATTTCGGTCATCATTGTGGTCATCCTGCTGATGCCAAGACGCGTGGCTGAGGTTTCTGCCCTCAGCATTCCAATTACCATATTCACGTCAATCGGCATTTTCTATCTCTTCAGCATGGAACTGAACACTGTGACACTGGCAGCACTCATAGTGACATTGGGAATGGTAGTAGACGACTCCGTAGTGATTATTGACAACTACATGGAAAAACTGGGACACGGCATGTCTAGATGGCATGCTGCCATAGCAGCCCCGAGAGAATTCTTCATGTCGGTGCTATCTGCCACACTGAGCATCTCACTGACCTTTTTCCCGTTTCTGTTCACCATGCACGGTGATATGGGCGATTTCGTGCAGTCGTTCCCATGGGCGATGTTTATCATCTTGAGCATTTCGCTGACAGTATCACTGCTGCTTACTCCTTATCTGCAATATATCGTGATACACCAAGGCATATCCAGCACACCGAAACCTAACGCAAAGAAGAAACCTCTTGACTATCTGCAAACGGGATATACGTGGTTGTTGAACCGTTGTTTTGCCTTTCCACGCACCACGCTTGTCATAGGAGCCGCTCTGGTTGCCACTGGAGCCATGATATTCGTGAAACTGCCACAGCGAATGATGCCTATCGCAGAGCGCAACCAGTTTGCCGTTGAATTCTATCTTCCCAACGGTACGACAGCTGAAAAGACATCAATGATTGCCGACTCCATGGCTAATATTCTGAAACGAGACCCCAAGGTGACTGCCGTAACGATGTTTATCGGACAAGGATCACCACGTTTCCACACTACATACGCTCCACAGATTGGCGGGCCAAACTTCGCACAGTTTATTGTAAATACCGTGAGCAATGATGCTACGGAGGAGGTGCTCAACAAGTATGCCGACCATTATTCCAACTATTTCCCGGATTGCTATATCCGCTTCAAGCAGATGGACTATAACTCCGCTTCATATCCAATCGAGATAAGAGTGAGCGGCGACAGTATCAGCGACCTGAAAAAGGCTGCCAAACAGATTGCCGCCTGCATGCATGAGGTGGAGGGAATAAACCTGATACGAACAAATTACGAGGAACCGCAGCCTGGAATAAGGGTTACACCGGATGCTACAGAGGCAAACAGACTGGGTGTGAACAAGACTATCCTCTCTGCTGACCTGGCAATTCATTTCGGCAGCGGTTTACCGATGTCTACTCTCTGGGAAGGCGATTACCCGGTGAAAATGGTACTGAAATCGGAAAACGACAGTGATTTGGCAAATGAATACATCCCCGTAATGGGTGGAACTGCCAGCGTACCGCTACGGCAGTTGGCAAAGATTTCACCTGACTGGCATGACGGCAGCATAATACGCCGTAATGGTGTCCGCACAATATCTATCGTGGGCGAACCATTACGAGGATATAACGCCAACAAGCTGTCTGAAGAGCTAAAGACAAAGGTTGCCGGACTCTCACTCGACCCGGATCTCACATGGGAAGTAGGAGGTATGTCGGAAAAAGATGCTGAAACCATGCCGCAAGTGATATCAGGAGTGATGGTTGCAATACTGGTGATATTCTTCATTCTCCTCTTCCATTTCAAACGCATCAGTCTGGCATTGGTAAATCTCTCTTCAATGTCGCTCTGCATCTTCGGAGCAGCCATAGGACTCTTCATCACGGGATATGACGTCAGCCTGACATGTGTATTGGGTGTTGTCAGTCTGATGGGAATACTTGTGCGCAACGGTATCATCATGCTCGACTATGCCGAGGAACTCCGGCGCGACAAAGGACTGTCAATACGCGATGCCGCCTTCCAAGCCGGCGAGCGACGCATGCGCCCTATCTTCCTCACATCAGCAGCAGCCTCAGTGGGCGTATTGCCGATGATGTTGGAAAACAACACGTTATGGTCGCCAATGGGTGCTGTGATATTCTTCGGCACACTAATCTCGATGGTTCTCATAGCCACAATCCTGCCTGTGCTATACTGGCTCGTGTTTGACAAGCACGGAAAGTATAGCTTAAGGAAGAAGAAAACAAATATTCTATAGCAACCAAACAAGCAGTATTACTTGACGAAAAGCCAAGCAAACTCAAAATACTACAAAATGAGGGTATGCCAAATACGACATACCCCCATTTTGTTATATAAGAAGTTGAAATATTACTGCTTCTGCATGATGTCTCCACCAATCTTGATAGCCTCCATGTTCAGAGGAATCAACTTGTGGTGACGCTCAGGAAGAGTCTTGAATAGAGCCTTCTCAACACCATTCTCACTAACCACAGGAGAAACCTTGAGCATACCACCAAGTACGATCATATTAAACACCTTGGTATTCTTAAGCTCTGCAGCCTTGTCCATAGCATCGATGCGATAGATGTCAATGTCGGTGCGGGTTGGGGGGGTGATGATACCATTTCCCTCGTAGATGAGGATACCACCTGGCTTAACGCGAGACTCGAACTTGTCGAGTGATGGCTGGTTGAGTACAATAGCAATGTCAAACTTGCTGAGCACTGGTGATGAAATACGCTCATCGCTTACGATTACAGTAACGTTGGCAGTACCACCACGCTGCTCTGGTCCGTAAGCTGGCATCCATGTTACTTCCTTGTCTTCCATAAGACCAGAGTAAGCTAAGATCTTACCCATGGAAAGAACGCCCTGACCACCAAATCCTGATATGATTATTTCTTTTTTCATTCGTCTATAGTATTTTTAAGGTCTCCTTTCGGATAGAATTCGAACATTTTCTCACGCAACCACTCGTTTGCCTTTACAGGAGAGAGTTTCCAACCACTGTTACATGTACTTGTAATCTCTACGAGGCTTGAGCCCTTGCCCTGCATAGAAGCCTCGAAAGCCTTGCGGATAGCCTTCTTTGCTGAACGGATAGCTGCTACTGTGTCAACGCTCTGGCGTGTAACATAGCATGTACCCTGAAGTGTGGCAGCGATTTCTGTCATCTTCAATGGGTATCCGTGAAGCTCCGGTGTACGGCCATAAGGACAAGTTACAGTCTTCTGTCCGAGCAATGTAGTAGGAGCCATCTGACCACCAGTCATACCATAAATGGCATTGTTGATGAAGATGATAGTGATGTTCTCACCACGGTTCAGTGCGTGGATTGTCTCAGCTGTACCAATACAAGCCAAGTCACCATCACCCTGATATGTGAACACGAGACGGTCTGGCCAGCAACGCTTGATACCAGTAGCAACTGCAGGAGCACGTCCGTGAGCAGCCTCAGACCAGTCGATGTCAATATAACGATATGCGAATACAGAGCAACCTACCGGGCTTACACCTACAGCCTTGTCCTGCATGCCCATCTCTTCGATAACCTCTGCAACGAGCTTATGAACAACTCCATGAGAGCAACCTGGGCAGTAGTGCATAGGAGTGTCGTTCATCAACGACGGTTTTTCATATACCAGATTCTCTGGTGCAATTATATCTTCTTTCATGCTGTTTCAAAATTAAAGATTAGCCATTAAATCTTCCGCTCTTGATATTCTCTTTCAGAGAGTTTACAATCTCCTCTGGATCTGGAACGATACCACCAAGACGGCCGAAATGCTCTACTGGCACAGTGCCGTGGGTAGCGAGACGTACATCCTCTACCATCTGGCCGGCGTTGATCTCAACAGAGAGAACACCCTTCTTGCCCTTAGCAAGAGCCTCAAGCTGCTTCTCCGGGAAAGGCCACAATGTGATAGGACGGAAGAGTCCGACCTTCAAGCCAGCCTCGCGAGCGAGCTCCATTGCCTTCTCTGAGATACGGGCTGCACTACCGAATGCAACAAACAGATAGTCAGCATCCTCACACTGTGAAGTCTCATATCTAACCTCATTCTCCTTTACCAGCTCATACTTCTTGAGAAGCTTCTGGTTACGGATTTCCATGACCTCTGGCTGCAACTCAAGAGAAGTGATGATGTTTGGCTTACGGTCTGGTGTGCGACCGAATGTAGCCCAAGGACATTCTTTCTTGATTTCCTCCTCGGTACGACGTGGCTTAACTGGTGGCAATACCACCTTCTCCATCATCTGACCGATAACACCGTCGCTAAGAATCATCGCTGGCATGCGATACTTGAATGCAAGTGTGAAAGCGAGATCCATGAAGTCTGCCATCTCCTGAACTGAAGATGGAGCGAGAACGATAACATAATAGTCACCATTACCACCACCACGAGTAGACTGGAAATAGTCACTCTGTGAAGGCTGGATAGTTCCCAGACCAGGACCACCACGCTGCACGTTGATGAATACACCTGGAAGCTCAGCACCTGCCATATAAGAGATTCCCTCCTGCATAAGGGCTACACCAGGGCTTGATGAAGAAGTGAATACCTTCTTACCTGCACCTGCCGCTCCATAAACCATGTTGATGGATGCCACCTCACTCTCAGCCTGGAGAACTACCATACCAGTTGTCTCCCATGGCTTGAGCTCTGCAAGAGTCTCGATCACCTCACTCTGAGGTGTGATAGGATAACCGAAATAAGCATCACATCCGCAACGGATTGCTGCGTGAGCGATAGCCTCATTTCCTTTCATTAAAAGAATTTCTTTTTCTGCCATTGCTTAATCCTCCATACGTTTTTTGTAAACACTGATACATCCATCAGGACATACGATACCACACGACGCACAACCGATACAATCATCGGGGCGTACAGCCACGGCATAAGGATAACCGTTCACATTGACATGTTTGTCAGACAATGCGATGACATCCTTAGGACAAGCTACAACACACAGAGAGCAGCCTTTGCAGCGGTCTGTGTTAACTACAATTGATCCTTTGATTTTGCCCATGTCTTTTCTAAATTAAATTAAAGGGTAACAGTTAAGGACTACAGGAGATAACCCGTCTCCTCATGTCCATCGCCTTAAGCTTATAAAATCTTTTTAGTCTAAATTTTTCTTTCGTCAGTCACAAGAAAATGCACAAACCCACATCATGTTTATGGGTTGTACATATCCTTGTTGTAGAAGTTGAGGATGTCCATAACCATCCTCTTGGCCTCAACGGCAGCGCATTCTGCATCTAGAGCTATCGCTTCATTATAGCAGCGGATAGCCTCCTGCCAGTTTCCAGCACGCTGAAACTCCCTTCCTTCCATGTAAAATTCTTCTGCCGTCATGATATAGAATTATTTTGTTCTGTCTTATTATCATTTGTAATACTCCTTCTTACCTGCCGCCAAAGTGTTTTTCATGAGCGAGCAGATAGTCATCGGTCCTACTCCGCCAGGAACAGGAGTGATGAAAGAGCATTTTGGAGAGACCTCATCGAACTTCACGTCTCCATTAAGACGGAATCCGCTCTTGCGTGTAGCGTCCGGCACACGTGTGGTACCGACATCGATTACTACGGCACCCTCCTTCACCATATCAGCAGTAACGAAGTCCGGTCTGCCGATGGCTGCAATTATGATGTCAGCCTCGCGACATTCCTCCTTGAGAGTCTTGGAATGGCTGTGGCATACAGTCACCGTGGAGTCACCATACTGCTTCTGCATCATCAACTGTGCCATAGGCTTGCCTACGATGTTGCTTCTGCCGAGAACAACACATTTCTTGCCAGACGTCTCGATATTATAACGCTGAAGCAATGTCAGTATGCCGAGCGGTGTGGCTGAGATGAAGCAAGGCAGACCTATCGCCATTCTACCCACATTGACTGGATGGAATCCGTCAACATCTTTTCTATAGTCGATAGCCTCGATTACCTTCTGCTCATCAATATGCTTGGGGAGCGGGAGCTGAACGATAAAACCGTCAACATCAGCATCGTCATTCAGTTTCTTCACTGTATCAAGGAGTTCCTCCTCGCTCACATTCTCTTCGAAACGTATCAGTGAACTTTTGAATCCGCAAGCTTCACAAGCGAGAACCTTGTTCTTTACATACGTCTCGCTACCGCCATCGTGACCCACGAGAATAGCGGCAAGATGAGGCTGTTTACCTCCCTTTGCCATTATATCTTTCACTTCAGCGGCAATCTCTTCCTTGATTTTCGCCGCTGTAGCCTTTCCGTCAATCAACTGCATATCTTATATATGTAAGTTTTGTAATTTCTTAATTAAAACCCCTGCCTATCACATCTTAGGCATACCACCCGGCATTCCTGGCATTCCGCCCTTCATGTGCTTCATGGCGTTCATCATCTGTGTCATCTTCGAGCCAGTCACCATCTTCATCATCTTGCGAGTCTGGTCGAACTGCTTTATCAGACGGTTCACGTCCTGGATATTCGTACCGGATCCCTTGGCGATGCGCTGGCGGCGACTCGTATTCAGGAGTTCCGGATTAGTGCGCTCCTTTGGAGTCATACTGAGGATTATCGCCTCGATACCCTTGAAAGCATTGTCATCGATGTCCACATCCTTGATTGCTTTTCCCACACCCGGAATCATCGAAGCCAAGTCTTTCAGATTACCCATCTTCTTGATCTGCTGAATCTGTCCGAGGAAATCGTTGAAGTCGAACTTGTTTTTCTGAATCTTCTTCTGCAGACGTTTTGCCTCCTCTTCATCAAACTGCTCTTGAGCACGCTCAACCAAGCTGACGATATCTCCCATTCCGAGGATACGGTCAGCCATACGTGACGGATGGAAAACATCGATTGCTTCCATCTTCTCACCAGTTCCGACAAACTTGATAGGCTTTGTCACAACCGTTCTGATACTCAATGCCGCACCACCGCGTGTATCACCATCGAGCTTTGTCAGAACGACACCGTCAAAATCAAGACGGTCATTGAATGTCTTTGCCGTATTCACGGCATCCTGACCGGTCATGGAGTCAACAACGAAGAGTGTCTCGTCGGGATTGACGGCATTCTTCAGTCTTTCTATCTCGTCCATCATCTCTTCATCAACGGCGAGACGACCGGCGGTATCTATAATAACGACATCGTAGCTCTTTGCCTTAGCCTCCTTTATGGCATTGTTGGCAATCTCTACGACATCCTTGTTTCCATCTTCTGAATACACAGGAACACCGATCTGCTCTGCAACGACCTTGAGCTGCTGAATAGCGGCAGGACGATAAACGTCGCACGCCACGAGCAACGGATTCTTGTGTTGTTTCTTCTTGAGCATATTGGCAAGCTTTCCACTGAAAGTTGTCTTACCGGAACCTTGAAGACCAGACATCAGGATGATAGACGGTCTGCCCTGAAGCTTCAGCTCGGCAGCATCACCACCCATAAGTTCAGCGAGCTCGTCGTGAACGAGCTTCACCATGAGTTGTCCTGGTTTTACGGCAGTGAGCACATTCATACCCATCGCCTTCTTCTTTACGGTGTCAACAAAAGTCTTGGCAACCTTATAATTGACATCCGCTTCCGTCAATGCCCTACGTACATCTTTGAGCGTTTCTGCAACGTTAATCTCTGTAATCTTTCCCTCTCCTTTCAGTATCTTGAAGGAACGCTCAAGTCTGTCACTTAGATTCTCAAACATAAATTTCTATATAATATTTCGTTCTTCTTTTAATTTTCTTTTGCAAATATAAGAAATATGGTTTAGAAACAAAAGGAACAGAGGATGTATTTAAAATATTTTAAACACTTTGACTATAAAAAATGCTTTAGCAAAGGAAATCAGGCCTTGCCACATTTACAAAATTGCGATTAAACACGTGAAATCCACTAAAATGTAAACTACACACTACAAGTCAAATCACCTCATGTCTCCAAATCCCATATCCGGTTCTGAACCGAACATTCCACCATATGGATTTCTGTAGTCCCGTTGTCCCATAGAAACAGACACCTGAACGCTGAAACTCGGACTGAAATTATACTTCACGGCAGCGCCTATACGGTCACCGAGGTCGTCCATCGTACAAAAGCGATATGGGATTGGTTTGTTTACAAGGCTTTTTCTGCCATAGACATATGCCTCCCAGTGCTCATCAAATTTATATCCGAGAACTGCGCTGACACCGGCATCTGTAAACCTGTCGTGTGCCCAATATGCATTGCTCACCCATCCGCCAATGGCAAGAGTGAGCCGTTTGGTCAACGGCAGAGCATACATCATAGACAAATCCTGTGCGAAGCCTGCTCCCTTGGGGGCTCCTTTGCCAAAGGCTGCGAATACGGAAGCACCGAGATTCACGTTGAGACCTTTATGGAGAGTCCAGTTGTTGAACCCCCACCACCCATCATAAGGATAAGTCATGAGCGGCACTTGTCCTTTCATATTGAGAGTCGGCAAATTCAACGTATCCGCATCCTGTCTGCCTCTATCGAGATATTCTGTGCGAGCGTATGGCTGCGGCCCTACCGATTGAGGGAGAATACAGTCTTTGTTCATCTCAAGACTTGCCAATGAATCTGCCTGCAAAACATCCTTAGGTTTCACCTGCTTCATATCATCAAGATTCTCCTGAGCCATTACTATCGAAGGCAAGGCAAGGATAGCGGAAAATACCAGAAACAATATTTTTTTCATACAGACAAAAGTAATCTATTATCGTCTTTTCACCAAATGACTAAAACTTTTTTCACCTTTATTATATATAAGTAGATGAACTGGAAGAAATTTGAAGTCAAGCCGGACGGCCACTCAAATCGCACAAGAGGAATCGCCCAAAAAGAGAATGCCTGCCTGTTGACAAATACAAGTCAATGAGAAACTACAATATTTCCTGCGGAGTTTCCACAAATGTCGTAGCCCCATTCTCTATCAAGAATTCTTTGTCGCGGAATCCCCACAGAACACTGATGCATGGAATGCCGACATTTTTTGCTGTGTTCACATCAACATCACTGTCACCTATATATACAGCTTCCTCTTTGTCTACACCAAGCAGACGGAAGGCTTCGAGCACGGTGTCCGGAGCTGGCTTCTTTCTTATATTCTCCCTCTCACCGATTGCCACCTTAACATATTCTCCAAAGAAATGCCGCACGAGTTCACCTGTGGCATCATAGAATTTATTGCTCACCACTGCAATATTCTTTCCTCTCTTTTTCAGTTCGCGAAGAAGATCCACGATACCCGGATATGGCTTTGTTGTGTCGAGTCCATGCTCCAAGTAATGTTTTTTGAATGTGGCATAAGCATCCTCGAACAATGGGTTGTCGAGTCCATCGGGAACAGCCCGCTCCATAAGTTTCTTCACTCCATTACCTACGAAGTTTCTCACTTCATCAACCGTATGCTGCGACATTCCATATTCTTTCAATGCGAAGTTAACACTTGCCGCCAAATCATTGATGGTATTTAGCAGCGTACCGTCCAAATCAAAAACGTAGGTCTTGTATTCTCTCATTTTAATAATGAATTAATGATTGCTATAATATATCTTTCCAGCTTTTAAAATATACCTGAACACGTACCGGCAAAGGTATGATTGCAGGATGCAAAAGTATTACAAATATATGAAACGACAAAGACAAGCATGATTATTATACGCTCCATAACAAGAATGAAACAAAAGTACGACATGATGGTTGGAATTACAAAATGAACTTATTGGGCATTTGTCTGACAGCAATTCTGCCCATCCGGGACAAGCAGCGTACCACAGTTGGGAAAGCAGCGTGCCCATTTAATAACAAACCGACATTAGGATTAATGTGTGCACTAAATTAATTCCACCAACGAGTTAAACCAGCAATAATCTACCAAGAAAAAGGTATTTTAGACTAATTATGCACGTTTTTGTTTACTAAATGCCTGTTATCCGACAAAAAACTTGTAACTTTGCAGCGCTTAATTATAAACAAACATATAGATAAAAATGAAAGCATTTGTATTTCCCGGACAGGGAGCACAGTTCGTAGGTATGGGCAAGGACCTCTACGAAAACAATCCATTGGCAAAAGAACTTTTCGATAAGGCTAACGAGATTCTCGGTTATAGCATCACCGACATCATGTTCAACGGAACAGACGAGGAACTGAAGCAGACCAAGGTTACTCAGCCTGCAGTATTCCTCCACAGCGTAATCAGCGCACTCTGCATGGGCGACGCTTTCCAGCCATCAATGGTTGCAGGTCACTCTCTCGGAGAGTTTTCTGCTCTCGTAGCAGCTGGAGCACTGAGCTTCGAAGATGGTCTGAAACTTGTTTACGCCCGTGCCATGGCTATGCAGAAGGCATGTGAGGCAGCTCCATCGACAATGGCAGCAATCGTAGGTCTGGCCGATGACAAGATCGAAGAAATCTGTGCTGAAGTAAGCAAGCCTGGTTGCGTGGTAGTGCCTGCAAACTACAACTGCCCAGGCCAGCTCGTTATCTCAGGAAACATCGAGGCTATCAACGAGGCATGCGAGAAACTGAAGGCAGCCGGAGCAAAGCGTGCCCTGCCGCTGAAGGTGGGTGGTGCTTTCCACTCTCCACTCATGCAGCCAGCCAAGGATGAGCTTGAAGCAGCTATCGAGAAGACCGAAATCCACGCTCCTAAGTGTCCGGTATACCAGAACGTTGACGGCAAGCCTCATACTGACCCTACCGACATCAAGAAGAACCTCATCGCACAGCTCACAAGCTCTGTACGCTGGACAGAGTGTGTAAAGAACATGATCGCTGACGGAGCAGACGACTTCACAGAATGTGGTCCTGGCAAAGCTCTTCAGGGTATGATCGGCCGTATCGACAAGACTGTAGCCGCTCACGGAATACAGTAAGAACAACCTCTTAAACAGCATAAGGAGTCATAGGTTTTTCACCTATGGCTCTTTTTTTGTACCTACTTCTGGCGATAATTTGAAAATAATATGTAAATTTGCATAAAACGGAAAACTTATGGAAAAAGCTATAATCTACCAAATCTTCACACGACTGTTCGGAAACACGAATACAACAAGGAAACACAACGGTACGCTGACGGACAACGGATGCGGTAAACTCAACGCATTCACTCCAGCTGTGTTGCGCAGAATAAAGGAGCTTGGCGCCACACACGTATGGTATACAGGAGTGATACGACACGCCACAACAACAGACTATACCCGATACGGAATACCACGGCAACATCCGGCTGTGGTGAAAGGAAATGCGGGAAGCCCGTATGCCATAACCGACTATTACGACATAGACCCAGACCTGGCGACTAACGTAGACAAGCGAATGAACGAATTCGAATCTCTCGTAAAGCGCACACACAAAGCCGGCTTGAAGATGATAATAGACTTTGTGCCCAACCACGTGGCACGACAATACAAATCGACAGCAAAACCAAAAGGCATTGCCGACTTCGGTGAGAACGACAATACAGGAATGCAATTCTCTCCGCAAAACAATTTCTACTACTGCCCGGAACAGAGTTTTGCAGCCGACATCGATCTCTATCATGGTGAAGAACTACCATACGAGGAATTCCCAGCCAAAGCCACAGGCAACGACTGCTTCGGAAACAGACCGGGCAGGAACGACTGGTATGAGACGGTGAAGCTGAACTACGGCGTGGACTACTGCGATGCCGGCGGAGTGTCCACACACTTCTCCCCCACTCCAGACACTTGGAAGAAGATGCTCGACATACTGCTATTCTGGGCAGGAAAAGGAGTAGACGCATTCAGATGCGACATGGCTGAAATGGTGCCGTCTGCTTTCTGGCAATGGGTCACGACGGAAGTGAGGAAAAAACATCACAACGTGAAATTCATTGGCGAGGTATACAATCCCGGCAGATACAGAGAATATATAAATGCCGGTTTTGACTATCTCTACGACAAGGTGGGAATGTATGACAGCTTGCGTGACGTGGTATGCGGCCACAGGAGCGCCACTGATATCACGAGACAGTGGCAAACGAATGACGACATCGCCGACCACATGCTTTATTTCCTGGAAAACCATGACGAGCAGCGAATTGCAAGCGACTTCTTTGCCGGGAACGCCAGGAAAGGCATACCGGCTCTCATGACAAGCGCACTTATGAGAACCAACCCGTTCATGCTTTATGCCGGACAGGAATATGGAGAGAGAGGAATGGACGAAGAGGGATTCAGCGGAAGAGACGGAAGAACGACAATATTCGACTACTGGTCTGTCGACTCGCTGATACACGGGTATTCAAGCAGAAGACAACTGACAAAAGAGGAAAAATCAATCGAAGCCACATACAAGAAGGTGCTAAACATTGCGACCAGCGAGAATGCCGTAACAGGAGGCAAGTTCTTCGACCTCATGTATGTAAACCCAACATCTGCAGACTTCAATGCAGACAGGCAATACGTTTTCTTAAGAAGCAACGAAGACGATTTGATGATAGTACTTGCCAACTTCAGCGACGAGAGCAGCGACTGCAAGGTAAACATTCCGCAACACGCATTCAACTATCTCAACCTGAAGAAAGGAATAATGGAAGGAACCGACCTGCTGAACGGAGAGAAAATCACCATCACCCTTTCTGACACCGACCCACTGAATCTTTCAGTGGAGGCATGGAGCGGCAGAGTGATAAAGATATAAAAATGAATCAAACAATAATAATCTATGGACTACGAACTGAATACACACAACAAAGAGGAGTTTCCGCCGGCTCATACCGCCGAACATCTTCTCAACCAGACGATGATGAGGATGTTCGGATGTGAACGATCACGAAACGCTCATATAGAGCGAAAGAAAAGCAAAATCAGTTATATCCTTGACCACAAGCCCGACCGCAACGAGGAAAAGGAAATAGAACGCAGGATGAACGAGCTGATAGCCGAAGACCTGCCAGTGACTTTCGAATATGTGGACAGAGACCATGTTCCCGACGATGTGCAGCTTGACAGACTGCCCGACGACGCATCGGAAACCCTGCGTATCGTGCGCATCGGCGACTACGACGCATGTCCTTGTATCGGAAAGCATGTGCGTTCTACTGCACAAATAGGAAAGTTCGTGCTGCTCGGCACCAACTGGGACGAGATGAAGCATTCGTTCAGAGTAAGATTCAAGATTGTGGCGGAATAAGGATTGTCGGGAAACTGCAAAGGATGCAACCAAACAGCATCATTCTCCCAACCAGTTCCCGATGATTCTCTTTCCATCCGGTGTCAACACACTCTCTGGATGGAATTGTATTCCATGCACTGCATAATGACGGTGGCGGAAGGACATTATCTTTCCGTCATCACTCACAGATGTAATCTCAAGACACTCAGGAAAGCCTTCTCTGCTGACCACCCAACTATGATAACGTCCCACCTCAATACGTCTTGGCAGGCCATCAAACAGGCTATCGTCTGCTATAATATCACATGGCGTAGCCACACCATGATAGACATGCGACAGATTCTCAATCTTTGCTCCAAAGACTTCGGCTATAGCCTGGTGGCCCAGACAAATTCCCAGGATCGGCAACCTGCCGGCATATTCTCTTATCACATCAAGAAGAAGCCCTGCCTCTGACGGTATGCCGGGACCGGGACTGAACAAAAGCTTGTCGTATTCCGCCAGACTGTGGAGTTCGAAACAGTCATTGCGCAACACGTCAACATCAACACCGATGGCCTTCACGAGATGTGCAAGGTTATAAGTAAAACTGTCGTAATTGTCAATTATAGCGATTCTCATATTCTCCCTGATTTTTGTCTTCAAATCATTTTCTCAATAAGGAGATGAAATCTTTAAGTTTTGAGGTATCTTTGATGCCAGGCTTCGTCTCAAATCCTTCGTTCAGGTCTACACCTGCAAAACAAGGATTGGAAACAGCCTTTATGCCGTCCAAATCCTCCGTCACTATTCCTCCTACAAGGAATGGCAAACCACCATCGTATTCATCAAGCAACTCAAAGTCGGAATGCGACCTTGCCCCCTCCGTATCATCGTTTTTCATATTGAAGACCAACATGTCGGCATGAGCTGAATATTGTCTGCTTGATTTCAAATCATCTATATTCGCCACATTCAGTGTCTTGAAAATTCTGACACCTTTGCAAATATCAGGATCAAGAGTCCGGCGAAGGTTGTCTATCATTACTGGCGACTCGCTGCCTTGAAGTTGAACACAATCGAGCTTGTAATTATATACAGCAGTGACGATGTTCTGCGGCATGTCGTCGGCAAAGACTCCCACACGCCGTGGTGAATTGTTTTCGGCGATGAGTCTCCTGTCTGCATAATCGGGAATAATGGCAGCCAAAGACGCTATCATGCCGACATGACGCGGATCATCTTTACAGAAATTAAATCCCATCATGTCGATGCCCAGTTTCCCCACATCGCGAATATTCTCCGGATCGCGCATTCCGCATACTTTTATCATCATAAGCTGGTGATTAAAAAAAACGAATTATCCTATAGAAGCTGTCTGAATGCGAGTTGACGACAAACAGCCCACATGTCATTTTTCCATTCCTTTCATGGAAACGGCAGACAAAGGTAATGTTTTATTTTCAATCTCCATTCTTTTCCATCAAATTACTGTGAGGTAAACAGGAAAAAAAATTCACTCAAAAAACACGAAAAGCCCGCTTATAGAAAGCTTATTTACGAGAAATACATTAAATTTGCAAAAATTGGGATTATCACTGCGGATACGACAACAATGACTTACAAAATAAATAAAAAAATATCAAGATGAAAAAGATTGCACTTATCACAGGAGCCACAAGCGGCATTGGAGAAGCCTGTGCAAGAAAGTTTGCCGAAGGCGGTTATGACTTGATTCTCACGGCACGCCGCGAGGAGAAACTGGCTGAAATCAAAGCCGAACTGGAAGCCAGGGGCACGGAGGTGAAGACCTTGGCATTCGATGTACGCGATACGGCTGCTGCAAAAAAGGCGATAGACTCGCTCGATGAGGAATGGAAGAAAATCAACGTGCTGATAAACAATGCCGGACTCGCCCTTGGCCTCGACAAGGAATATGAAGCCAAGCCAGAAGAATGGGACGCGATGATCGACACCAACGTGAAGGGACTGCTCACGATGACGCGCCTTGTGGTGCCGGGTATGGTGGAACGCAACGAGGGCAACGTGATAAACATCGGTAGCGTGGCAGGCGATGCCGCCTACGCCGGAGGAAACGTATACTGTGCCACAAAGGCAGCCGTGAAGGCTCTGTCTGACGGACTGCGTATCGACGTAGCCGACACTGCTGTGCGAGTGACGAACCTCAAGCCGGGACTCGTGGAAACGAACTTCAGCAAGGTGCGCTTCCATGGCGACAACGAGCGTGCCGACAATGTATACAAGGGCATCAAGCCGCTCACTGGTGCCGACATCGCCGATGTAGCCTTCTATGCAGCATCGGCTCCGAAGCACGTGCAGATTGCCGAAGTGCTCATACTTGCCACACACCAGGCAAGCGGAAGCGTAGTGCACAGGGAAAAATAACAAATCCCTATCCTATCATCAGGGAAAAGTCTGGACAAATAAGAACCAATGGTCAAGGGGCAAGAATCACATGACAGATTCTTGCCCCTATTATTTTCAATTTCAAATCTCTTACAATTCGTTCTTATGCAGCACTGCATGCAGTTTTGCGCTCTGACAATGAATGTCGATATGGCGCTGGAGCTTCTCGTAGATGCTGTTTACCTCTGTGTAATAATCCAAAGCATTGATTTCTCCATGCTGGAGAGCTTTGGAGAATAGTACTATAGACTCCTGCATCATCTTGACATCACTATGGTCAAGCACCTGCTGCAAGCCGACAAGCTGTTGATAGCCAGACTGCAACTGCGATTCAGCATCCTTGCGTGCCTGCTCCACTTGCAGCTCTGCACTCTGCCGTCGCTCCCGGGCTGCCTTGATTCTCTTGCTGTTGCTATAGAGCGGAAAGCTGACTCCTACCATAAGGCCGTTCACACCTTCTTTCTGCTCCGTGTTGCGACGATAGCCAAAAGAGATGTTAGGCAACCACTCTCTTTTCTGCATTTTCACATTCATATCAGCAGATTTCAGCATCGTCTCAGCCATTTGTATATCGGCATCGCTGGCAAGATAAAGAGCCTTGTAGAACTCAAAGTCCTTTATCGGCTGGAATTCAGGAAACTTCTCACTGTCAATTGTCACGGGCTTTCCGCCATTCAGCTGTTGCAGCTGCTGCAGCAGGAGCATCCGTTCGTTCTGCGCCTCGCTTACCATGGTCTGCACCTCCATGCAGTCGAGCTTCACCTTGTTTACCTCAAGGATATTTGCATCTCCTGCCGCCATACGTTTGTCGTACATCTGATGCAGGGTTTCGCTGTTCTTCAGACGCTGGTCAAGCATTGCCAGGGTCTTGTTCAAACGTATCACGTCGATACACAGCTGTTCCGCTTCGAGCAGTATGTCGCGACGGTTCTTTTCATACATTTTTCCGCCCACCGTCTTCTGAATCTTCGCCTGCTTGTTGCGGTCGGCATACTTGGTAGGAAACTGTATCTCCTGGCTCACCACGAGTTCACTCTCCGCCACGCCCGAATATCCGCTTCTGAAGAACGGGCTGTATTCCACCGACAGTCCGTCGAGGGAATTTTCAGCCTTTATGTCGAGTACGTCAGCCTCGTTATCGTGTTGCAGAGCTCTCAGAGTGAGATTATTCTGGGCTATCTGCTTCAGCACATCGTCAACGCTGTTGTCTGCCGAGGCTGTGAAAGCCATAAGTACGAAACTAACGACGATTAGAAATCTTTTCATATATTACGGGGATTATAAATGCGTTAAGTAATGTTGAACTAATCAATCCTCCGAGAATTACCTTTGCCATAGGCGACTGTATCTCATTTCCCGGCAGGTCTCCACCAAGGGCGAGTGGCAAGAGGGCAAGAGCCGAAGTGAGAGCCGTCATCAATATAGGATTCAATCGAGACAGCGAACCGTTCACTATAGCCTCCCTTACTGTAGCGCCTTCTTCTTTGCGCAGACGCTTGTATTCTGTCACGAGGAGCATTCCGTTTCGTGTGGCGATACCAAAGAGGGAGATGAATCCGATGATTGCCGGTATGCTCACTTCTCCTGTAGTAATCACCAGAGCAAATATACCTCCGATGAGTGCAAGAGGCAGATTCAGAAGAATAACGCCTGCTTCCTTGGCATTGCGGAACTGCATGAAGAGCAGCAGGAAAATTATTGCAATGGCGATGGTACAAGTGAGATAAAGCACTCTGCTTGCACTCTCCTGGCTCTCAAACTGTCCACCGTATTCTACGCGATAGCCTTCTGGCAATTTCACCTCTTCGCCCACTGCTTTCTTGATATCAGCTACGACGTCGCTCAATGCCCTGCCGCTGGTGTTGGCAGATATTACTATCTTGCGCTGCACGTTCTCACGGTTGATGGTGTTCGGTCCGGCACTCGACACGATGTCTGCCACGTCAGACAACGGCACCTTGCGTCCGTCTGGCGCGTCTATGATGAGGTCGCTTATCTCATCGTAGTCGCCGCCTTTCACCACGAGGTTGAAGGCCCTGCCAGCCTCATACACCTGAGAAACAGTTTCACCGGCAAGGTTAACAGAGATGAACTCGTTGAATTCGGGCAACGTGATACCGTTGCGCAAGAGGAGTTCGCGGCGCGGAATGATTTTCAGTTCCGGACGCTCTATCTGCTGTTCCACATTCAGGTCGGCGATTCCGTCGATGTCCTTGCAAGCCTTCTTTATCTGATTGCCGATGGTGAACATCTTGTTGAGGTCTGTTCCAAAGAGTTTTATGGCGATGCTTGCCTGCGTACCTGAGAGCATGGCGTCGATACGATGGGATATCGGCTGGCCTATCTCTATGTTTGCGCCCGCCAATACGGAGAGGCGATGGCGCACATCATCGAGTACCTCCTCATGACTACGGCCGTCGAGCTTGAATGGTGCTTCTATCTCACTTACGTTCACACCGAGAGCATGCTCGTCGAGTTCTGCACGTCCTGTTTTCCTCGCCACGGTCTGAATCTCCGGTACCTGCAGCAGCAGCCTTTCCGCCCGTGCTCCTATGGAATCGCTCTCCTCCAGGGAAATGCCGGGAAGCGAGGATATGTTTATGGTGAATGATCCCTCATTGAATTTTGGCAGGAAACTGCTGCCAAGCGAGAGGAATATCACTAAAGCCAAAACAAGCAATGACGCAGAGGAAATGATGACGGTGCGGGTATGGTCGAGCACCCAGAGCAAAGCCTCACGGTAGTATTTCTTCAGCCACACCGCCACGAAAGCCTCCTTCGGCATCTCACCATTGCTTTTGTTCAGCATATAGCTGCAGAGCACTGGTGTGAGCGTAAGAGCCACAAGTGTGGAAGCGAGCAAAGCCGTGACGAAAGCTATGCCAAGAGGAATGAGCATCCTGCCCTCCATACCGCTGAGGAAGAACAGCGGGGCAAAGCTGACGATAATGATAAATGTGGAATTGAGAATCGGCATACGCACCTCACGTGAGGCGTTGTATACGAGTTCTATTATCGGTATGCGCTCTGCCTCCGGCAGTTCGCGGTTCTGCCGTATATGTTTATACACGTTCTCCACATCCACTATGGCATCATCCACAAGCGAACCGATGGCAATTGCCAAACCGCCAAGTGTCATGGTGTTTATGCTTATGCCAAGAACGTTAAGCACTATCATTGCCACGAGGAATGAAATTGGGATTGTGACAAGTGAAATCACCGTAGTACGGACATTGGCAAGAAATATCATCAGCACGATGACCACGAATATGGCTCCCTCGATGAGCGACTTCTGCACGTTGTCGATACTGCTGTCGATGAAATCTGCCTGACGGAAGATATCGGTTGAGATATGTACATCTGCCGGAAGGTTGGTCTTCAGTTCATCGAGCGCATTGTTCAGTTGTTCGGTGAGTTTCAGCGTACTGGTATCCGGCTGTTTTGTCACAGTGAGCAATACAGCAGGACGTGCCTTCTCGCTTGCCACGCCGAGCTTGGGCGACTGGTTGCCGACCTTGATGTCTGCGACATCGGCAAGCGTTATCACGCTCTCGCCGTTTTTCTTCACGATGCAGGCACCGATCTTGTCGATATCGTTGGTAGAGGTGATGCCGCGGATGATATATTCGTTGCCGTATTTATAGCGGACACCACCATTGGTGTTAGTGTTCATGCCGCGTGTGCTGGCCATAACTTCGGAGAGCGACACACCGAAATGCTTCATCTTGCCGGGACTGATGAGTATCTGGTATTCTTTGATGTCACCTCCGTGCACGCTTACCTGTGCCACGCCACCCGTTGAGAGCAGCTGCGGACGGATTACCCAGTCGGCATAGGTGCGCAGATCCTGAAGCGACGCCTTGTCGCTGGTAAGACTCACGATGAGCACCTCGCCAAGAATAGACGACTGCGGTCCGAGCACCGGCGCACTGACACCTTCGGGCATCTGTTCGCCAACGGCTGCGAGTTTCTCGCTGACTATCTGGCGTGCAAGATATATATCTGTGCCCCAGTCGAACTCTACCCAGACTACAGAGAAGCCATGGGTTGACTGCGACCTCACCCGGCGCACTCCGGTGCTGCCGTTCACTGCCGTTTCTATAGGAAAGGTGACGAGCTGTTCCACCTCCTCTGCTGCCATACCTCCCGCTTCTGTCATTATGACAACGGTTGGGGCATTGAGGTCGGGGAAGACGTCAACTTCGGTCTTGCTTGTAGAATATAGCCCTGCGATGACAAGCAGAACTGCCGCCACAAGAACGAGTATTCTGTTCTCAAGCGAGAACCTGATAATCTTGTTCAGCATAATTTATAATCTGTCTGTTACGTAGGATTTTCTTTAATGATTATGGTTGTGGGCAGGGATAGCGTTAGAGGCCGAAGCGAGCTTCACCTGTATGGCTCCCTTGGTCACCACCCTGTCGCCTTTCTTCAGTCCGCTGAGGATTTCCACCCTGTCGCCATCGTTCTCGCCGAGTGTCACCTCCTGCTTGCGGTATCCCTCCTTGTCCACCTGGATATAGATGTAATGCACGCCCTGCTCTTCCGTTATGGCAGTGAGCGGCAGGGTCATCACGTTAGGTCGGTCTTGGGTGATGAGGAATATTTCAGCGTAGGAACCCTGAACAACATCGCCTGTATTGTTGAATTCGAATATGACTGGAATGTAGGAGTTGTTTACCTCTGCCGAACGTCCATACGACTGTATGTGTCCGCCCATATCAGTGATGTCATAAAGGCGGTCACTGTAGCTGGTACGGAATTTCGCACACTTTATCTTGTTCAGTTCCTTGAACTCGCGCTCTGGAATTTCTGCGCGGAGATAGAGATGTTGGTTCTGGGTTATGATGGCAAGCGGCTGGCCAGCCTCAACATAGTCGCCGCCGTTAACCAGACACTGTTTGATGAAGCCTCCGCGAGGTGCGGTGACTACTACGCCGCCAGCACTGCGTGTTTTCTGCATGCTTGTATATGTCAGTTTTGCAGCCTCATATTCTGCCTTCGCCACAGCGAGGTCTTTATCGCTTATTATCTTATCTTTTATAAGGATTCGCGCACGGGTGTAGTCACGCTCTGCACGCTCGTAGTCGATACGTGCACGCTGTACGGGATCGCCGTCGGCAACCTGCATTCCTGCTGACGTGATTGAGAACAAGGCCGCACCATTGGCTACCTTCAATCCTTCACTCACATGATTCTTGTTTGCCACACGGCCGCTGATTGTGGCAACGACAGTGGTCTCGTCGCATGATGCAGACAACACTTTACCGCTGGTATGGATAACGCCATGAAAGGTTCCAGGCATAATTGTTTCAACCTCCACTCCGGCAGCTTTTGCCTTTTCTGGAGTCAGCAAAATCTCGTCACCATCGTGGTCATGGTCATGGGCGTCTTCGCCGGCATGCTGCTCCGTCTCTTCTTCATGGTCATGATCGTGGTTTTTGCTGCCACAGGCAGCCATACCAAGAGCGAGAATGAACAGCGATAAACAGTAAAAGCTTTTCTTCAGCATAATTCTTGATTCTTTATTTTTTTCGCTTTTTCATTTATTTGGATGCAAAGATACCACAACAGTATTGCAACCCGATTGCAAAAGCGGATTTCCAAAGATGAATGATAATCTGAAGTATAGCTCCCCATCTGACAATAAACCTCAAACGGACATAATGACAGATAGGGGAATTTTCAGTTAAAAATCCACGCTTCTGAAAAATCAGAATTCAAGCAAGCGCCAACGACCGATTTGGGATCAATGAAAACAAAAAAAGTGCGTCTGAACCATTCGGTTGACACACTTTAATATGATTAGGGATATTGTTTACCCTGGAAATACCTTCAGAACATTACTTGATGAACTTCTTGCCATTCTGAATGAGAATTCCCTTGGCATTGGCATTTACGCGCTGACCTGCGAGGTTGTATACAGGAGCATTGACGTCGAGCTTGTCAGCCTTGATCTCGTTGATGCCAGAAACATCAGTGGAAACCTTGAAGTTTCTGATTTCCCATGTACCGGCAGCTTCGTCGGTGCTTACATACTTGAAGCCGACCTTTATCTTCTTGCCCTCATAACCGGCAAGGCTTACTGCCTGAGTCTCAAAAGGAGAGAAGCTCTTGTCCTGTGGCACTTCTGGATATGCGATAGAAGTAATCTGAGTCCAGTCGCCGCCCTCGACCTTGATCCACAATGTAGCCTCCTCTGAAACATTGCCAAAATACTTAGACACGGCATGGTCGAAATACAGGCTACGTATTACTTCTGCTGCAGAAAGTTCAATCCAAGGAGAAACGAGCCAGCTTTCAGAAGGAAGGTTCTTCTTGTTGACAAAAGCAGAAGCCTTGGCACACTTATATTTTTTGTCGATAGACCAAACGTATGAGAGACCCTCAGAAAGGTTCACGTTGTCGAGAACGAAGGAACCGAACTCTGTCTCAAACGACTCTGAGTAAGGCTCTTTAACTACATCGAGAGCTGGAGTTGTGACAGTGAGTGTATATGATGCAGAACCACCATTATATTCATCGTTTTCTGCAGCATTAGCAGTGATTTTTGTCTCACCGGCAGCGAGAAGTGTCACTTCGCCTGTCTCAGCATTAACGGTAGCCACAGCCTCGTCTGACGAAGTATAAACCACGGCAGCAGTGGTAGCCTTTGTGAGAGTAGGAGCAACGAAAGCCTCGCCTACAACACCACTTGCTGTAGTCTCACTGAACGACAGTGCCGGGTCTTTCTTCATTGGAGCGGAAGATGACTGGTATGTCACTACAGCAGAGCTGATCGGAGTGTTCTTCTCTGTAATGTTGGTTGAGATAACCACACTATTGGCTGAACCAGTCCATGTGCCATTGGCGTATGTACCTACAGCAGACTCGAATTTTGCAGGAACTTTGGCTGTAAGCTCAACCTTTGTGATGACATTACCCTCTGGCACTTTGAAAGTCATATCTGCGCCTTTATAGAAACGCAACTCGTTGCCGTTGGTTGCTTTCCACCAACGGGTCTGACCATTGAGAGTAAGAGTGACATCACCCTCTGTACATACCGTAGGGTCAGCGTTGTATTCTTTTGTAGAGCCACTCAAAAGTGTCATGCCATAAGCAGACTCGCCTGTGAAATCGAATGTCGCGGTCTTAGACTGTGCGAACATTCCCATTGTCATAAGCAATGAAACGAATAAGAGTAAAGTTTTCTTCATAATGTAATAATTAATTAAACAATATATTTACACAATTTTATTTGCTTGAGCAATTTTATAATCCGAAGCTTATCTTATGCAAAGATAATGCAAGGCGAATGCAGAACATCAAGCTTGCTTGAGTGTTATGCTGAGGTGAAGCTTATCTTATGCAAAGATAATGCAAGGCGAGAGGAGAATGAAATGAAGACATTCATTTCTTATCCCGAGCCGAAGCTTATTTTATGCAAAGATAGAACTTTTATAGATATGAAGTATCTCTTTGCGTGTTAAAATAAGGTTAAGAAACAAAAGTCATTAAAAAAGGGAAGCACCGAACAGCACTTCCCTTCTTTATCGCTAATAAGAAAACGGTCATTTTGCGGAATTATAATTTTTCGAACCTCAACGACCGTTTCAAGATAATTGAAATTATTTCTTCAAGACTTTGTCTACTACAGTCTGGCCATCTGTCAAGACCATCTTGCGAATTGATATTCCCTGCTGTGGCTCAGAGAGTCTGACGCCATTCAGTGAATAATACTCGATTGACTTAACCTCAGACTTCGTTGACGAAGCAGAAATGCCTGATGTAAACGCTGGATAATACTCATCCACTGGCGACACGGCATCAGCATTCTGTGATTTCACGATATGCTCAACGATAGAATTGAGATATACTTCAAGATTTGAATACCAACCCTTCGCGGTATCGAGAGTCTTCAACTGTGCATCGCTTGGGTCATCAGGATTAAGACCGTTGGCAATCTCCCATTCGTCTGGTATGCCGTCGCCATCAGTATCATAGTTGGCAGCACGTGATTCTGATGGCAGTTCGGGGAAACTTGCCGTAGCGGAATTCTGGCTGTCTGAAGACGGATCGTTGATAACATCGATAATACCAGGAACATTGGCATGAGAGGCGTTGTAGGTAACGGTACCATTTGTTGCCTCTTCCACATAGCGCACATCACAAGCATCTCTATAGAGACTCGCTCCACTGTATGCGAGTACCTTCTCGTATGCCGTCTCAGCGGTCTGGGTAGTGATGGTGCCCGGGTCAAACTGACTGTCAAGTTTTATCTTGATGCAGTCTACACCGCTGGCATCCTTCACATAGGTTTGATCCTCACCATAATAATGCTTGGCATCCTGCATATAATAATCATTGCCTATCTTGATTTTCTGGTCGTAAATCACACCGCTCCAATCATAGTTGGCAGCCTTGGAACCGGCTGCAGACACGTAGTTTCCGCTGATAAAATAACGGCTGGAATAGTTGGGGAACGGATTGTCGCCGCCGTTTGATGCATCAGAGAATGAAATCTGCGTAACGCGAGTCTTGTTCTTCGTGCCAGGACCAGCCTTGAAATAGTTGTTCACCATATTCACATAGCCACCACCAGGACCGCCATAACAACCGTTTCCGTTACCCCAGTTATAAACCACGCAGTTGCGGAAGTCTACCCTCTCTGCCTGTATGGAGTTGGCATATTGGGTTTTGTCATAACCGTTCCAGTTATAGCGGGCGCCATTGAAGCGAGGTGCTCTGTTCTGGACGTGGGCAAGGAAGTTATGATGGAATGATGCCGGTTTTCCACCCCAAATACCACCATAGCTGTGGTCGCCTTTAGCATGTCCTGCGTTGAGGCCTTCGGCGAGCATACACCACTGCAGGGTGAAATCCCTGTTGTCATAGAAAGACGCCAGCTCATCAATGCTCCACGACATAGAGCAGTGGTCGATGAGGATATTCTTACGGTATCTTCCCCATGTTGCATCGGCACCGTCGTCAACATGCTTCACCTGTGAACGGCGGAAGCGCAAGAAGCGGACGATGACATTATCACAGTTTGTGAACTCCACGGTGTAATAACGGAGTGTAATTCCGTTGCCTGGTGCAGTTTGGCCTGCAATAGTGGTATTTGATGATATTTTGAGATTTGACTTCAAGTCGATGTAACCGCTCACGTCAAACACGATGGTGCGAGGACCAGACTGCGACAAAGCCCATCTGAGTGAACCAGTGCCGCTGTCGTTGAGATTTGTGACATGATAAACCTTTGTCGTACCATCGGCAGCGCGTCCTCCGGTGGCTGCGTAACGGGCAAATCCCTCAGCACCAGGAAAGGCAGGAGCCCCAGTCTGTGCTGATGCTGAAGCGGAAAGTGCCAAAGCTACCAATGGCAAACATAAATTCTTCATAATTTGATATTTGTTTTAGTTTGATTTTATGCGTCCTTTTGGATAAGGCAGCAACGGAGTCGTTACTTGTTGAGCGACTCCACGTCGTAGCCAAGATGTTCCATCTCCAATGAAGCCCAGATGAACGGACCAACGCCCTTTCCGTCGTTGTCACGGATTGGCTCACTGATATAATACTCGAAAGAACCATCGCGGCGCTTGTTCTCCTTCACCTTTGGAGCTGCCTTCAGCACCTTAGCGCTGAGACCCGGACCGAGTCCTGACACCTCGCAGCAACGTGTGAGAGAAAGGGTCTTGTCGGAATTCACTTTCACGAAATTGTTGAGGATTCCCTTATATGCCTTGATGCCGGCTTCCTTCAGTTCGTCACCGAAATAACCGAGGCGTGAGCCCTTCAGCAGTACGTAAGAGAACATTGAAGATGCTGTTGCCTCAAAATAGTTACGATTGTCTTTCACGTCCATTACGTCATACCAAAGGCCAGTCTTCTTGTCCTGATATTTCACGGTCTTTGTCATCACGTCGTTGAGCATCGCTACGAGAGCCGGACGGTTCTTGTAGTCTGCCGGCATTGCATCGAGAACTTCAAGGATTGCCATTGCGAACCATCCCTGTGCACGAGCCCATGTGTGCTGTGAGAGTCCTGTCTGCTTGTCAGCCCAGAACATCTCGCCTGTCTCATCCCAAGCATGCTTCCAAAGACCGGACTTGTCATCGAAGGTTCTGTTGTATGTCTTGGTAATCTGTGTGAAAGTGTCATCGTAATATTTCTCTGCCTTTTTCTCGCCTTTCAGCTTTGGGGCTGCCATTGTATAGAACGGATGACCCATGTATACTCCGTCGAGCCACACCTGATATGCATAAATAGCCTTGTGCCACCATACGCCGTCGTTTGTGCGTGGCTGTTTCTCAAGCTGCTTGAAGATGGTCTTCAAGGCAAGTTCATTCTTCTTCTCAGGGAACAGTTCATTCATACGCAGGATGAAACGCGCCGGACGGGTATTGTCGAGGTTGAAAGCTGAATACTCATAACCTGTGATATTACCCTTTTCGTCTATCATCTTGGCTGGATACTGCTTGAGATAATTGATGATGCTCTCATCTTTGCTTGAAAGATAGGCATCGAGGAGTGCCTCCTGCTCTATACCAACCACATAGCCCCACTTTGGAGTCTTTGCGAAATCGAGATAGCATGGATCCGGATTGCGCTGCATTTCTGAGTGTGCCATCCACTGGCTGTATGTCTTGTAAGGTAGCTGCGAGAGCACTTGTGAACCATTGATTACGAGGTTCTCATAGTTTGGTTTGTCTGTCTGGCCTGTGATATACACAGGCTGGCCATATACTCCTGTGAAGTTACAGTTTTTCAGATTGATGTTGTGGATAGTGTTGATGTTGTCGAAGCCAACGATCATAACGCCATACTTGCTCTTCTGGCAGGTCACATTCTCCATGTATACGTTGCGCACGGTTGGATAGAAGCCACGACGACCCTTCTCCTTTGGTTCATAGTTTGTGTTTATCTTCAACACCGCCTCACGGCACTGTCCAACCTTCACGTTGCGGAAATATACATTCTCAATCACACCGCCACGGCATGAGTTTGTCTTGATGCGGAGCACACGCTCCAGGTCCGGACTGTCCATCGTACAGTTTTCAACGAACACGTTGCTGCATCCTCCTGAAATCTCTGAACCAAGAACCACACCACCATGACCGTCTTTCATATTGCAGTTGCGGATGATGATATTCTTGCTTGGACGCCCCACGTATTTACCTTTACCGCCCTCACGGCCGTCTTCATTACGTCCGCTCTTGATTGCGATACAGTCGTCGCCGGTATCAAAGATACAGTTCTCAATAAGCACGTTCTCACAAGACTCAGGGTCGCAGCCATCGCCGTTAGGACCGTGATTCTCAACATGTACGCCACGCACCGTGATATTCTTGCTCAGCAGCGGATGCATAACCCAGAATGGTGATCGTATCATCTTTACGCCCTCAATGAGAATTCCGTCACATTGGTTGAGGTTCACCGTCTGAGGACGAAGACCTTTCCACGGACCAAAGACGCGCTTTTCAACAGGCACACCGTCTTCTGCCATCTGCAGCAAATCGGCACGGCCGCCAGGATTCTGCTGTTTCTCCTTCACCTCTATGTTGCGGCTCTTCGGAGTCTTGCCGCTCATGAGCCACCAAGTCTCGTCAGATCCGTTGCCATCAATAACTCCCTCACCGGTAATGGCGATGTCGGTCTCCTTGAAAGCATAGATAAGAGGTGAGTAGTTGATACAGTCGAGACCTTCCCAACGTGTTTCAACAAGGGGATAGAGACTGCGGTCGAACTCGAAGAAGAGTGTAGCGTTCTTCTCTATCACGAGGTTTACATGACTACGCAGTCTGATGGCTCCTGTCTTCCATGTTCCGGCAGGAACAACCACCTTGCCGCCGCCAGCCTTTGAACAAGCCTCGATGGCCTTGTTAATGGCTTTCTGGTTCTTGGCTGCCGTATTCTTCAGCGAAGCGCCATACTTGGTGATGCTGAAGGAGCGGTTAGGGAACTTCGGTTCTCTGATGCTCTGCTCCACTTGCTTGTAGTCTGTATCCCACACCGAAGCCAAAAGGCTCATAGGGAAAAGCAAGCAAAGCAGTAAAAATGCTTGTAGCTTTTTCATACTGTCTTGTTTGAAATGTATTCAGTTAAGTTTTTTAGAAATACAATAGTAGTTTTATTTTTTGATGCTGCAAAGATACGCATAATAAAATACATCAGAAAAATATAACAACAAAAATAAGGATTATTTGCATTTATCATATAGCGAACCACGACATTGAATGACACGCACACTAAAAGCAATGACACAAAAGCTGCCTTATAACATAAAAAAACGGGACAATTTGTTAAATTCAACATTTTATAGTCGGAATTCTTGCAAGTTTCATAATAAAGGCTTACATTTGCCACATCTTATTTATGATTTCGCCATTTACGAAATCTCATGAGGTTGGTAGCATCCTGCGCCAACCTCTTTTTTTTTGCCCAAGCTATCCCTTGAATACAAAAGACGGCAAATCTTTGGAGTTCTGCATTTGATTGCTTACATTTGCATGTCAAATAAACAAAAAGCAATTATACACACCATTCCAATGAAACACATTTACAGTATACTTCTTCTCTTTCTCATCTTGGCGTTCACATGCTGCGAAAAGCCTGTAATCGACGACACTGAAAACAAGAAGGAAAACAACGATAAAGTCAACGGATCAACCTCCACCGGCAACAATGGCGACAACGGCGGATGGGCAAACGGTGACGGAAAGAACGATACTGAATGGGTGAGCACCGACACGGTGGACGTATACACATTCAAGAACCACGTCTTCGAAGGACCCATCTGCGTGAAAGGCTATATCGTAGGATGTGCTACATCAACGGGAGGCTACAAGTATTTCTTCGACAGTCCCTATGAATCAAGCACATCCATCCTCATCGCCGACGATAAGAACGAGAAATCAAAATCCAACGTCATAGCCATACAATTGAAGAACGGTTCGAAGATTCGCCGCGACCTGAACCTCGTGGACAACCCTGGAAACATACAACGGCTCGTTGCCATATATGGCTACCAGACAAAATACATGAAGATGACAGGAATGAAAGAGATATTGAGTTATGAACTGAAATGAAAAGCAACGCCCCTCGATGAACGCCCCTTACATCGGCTATTCAATTTCCGCAATCAAGTCTTATTCGGGACTTGCGCGTCAGTCAGACAATGCTCATGCCGAGCATACCGACAAAAAGGCATTGCCTCACGACAACGCCTTTTCTCAGCATAAAAAATAACTTATATAATAATACACGTATGATTGCCATACCAAACGTCCCGCAAAAGCTGCCGAAATCAAAGTATGGTCAAGCACAATTATGACGTAAGCGAATGTCGCCAAGCAAATTATACTGCCGACTACATATCAACCGCTTCATATATTTACACAATTACGCTTCCACTCCTTACATCGAGAAGATTCCGCAAAGACTAACATAAAGGCAGGTATTCTGACTTCGCTCCACTCTCATGACACCTTCCCACCCGAAACAGAAAAACCGAAGAAACATTCTTCTGGGCAGTGGCCTGTCGTCACTGAGCATAAAGGAGCTTACAGCTGCGGGACAGTCGGAGATTCTCACTCCGTTCCCTTTCAATCACGTATTAGGCGAACCTTTACGGTGCAAATTTATAAACATTTTTCGAAACTTCAAAAAAAAACGGCATTATAAAGAAAAAAATTTGTTCAAACAAACATTTATACTTACTTTTGCAAGTGTGTTGAACATCTATGAAAAAGATATAAACGCAAAAGAGAGAACATTATTATATAATAACAAATAAAATTCTAAAGCCTATTGAAACATCATTTACTTCACTAAAAAATTGAATTAAAATGATAGGACTAAATGAAATGACCGATGAAGAGTTGGCATTGTCATACGTTAGAGGAAACAATCAGGCCTTCGATTTGTTATTATCTCGAAATCAATCCAAATTGTTTTCATATATTCTGTTCGTAGTGCACGAGCAGGACTTGGCTAATGATATCTTCCAGGAAACCTTTGTGAAGGTGATAACAAAACTGCAGGAGGGCAGATATATTGACTCCGGCAAGTTTTCGGCGTGGATAATGCGCATCGCCCACAATGTGATAATGGACTGGTATCGAGACAACCGCGCCAAAAACATCGTGGAAACTTCTGACGACAACGACCTCTCGAATGTCACAGGAAACGACATAACAGACTTCAACATCGAGGACAGATATGTCAACGAGCAGGTGCTGCGCGATGTGAAGAAGATGATGAACCTGCTGCCTCCGACACAGAGGGAAATTGTCTTCATGCGCTTCTATCAGGAGATGTCGTTCAAGGAAATCGCCGAGACTACCGGTGTGAGCATCAACACTGCCCTGGGACGAATGAGATACGCCATACTCAACATGAGAAGAATGGCGAGAAAGAATAAGCTGTCACTTGAAACCGTTTATTGACACAAAGCCATAAACGCAGCACTCATGACGTTTCAACTACAGAAACTTATATTTTAGCCTCAATCGGTCATCAGGCCGCTTGGGTTTAAAAGGTCTATATAACATCTACAAAACATACGGGTAAATCCATATTTCTCAAAAGGACTATGGATTTACCCGCATTATTTTATTCTTGAATCAATATCACATACATACTTCCCCAATGGTCTTCACCATGCAACCTACATTATTGTTATATTGAGGAAAACTTCCATATCAGAGCGATCTCAAATCATGGATCGTCTGGATAGGATCGGCAGCCTTGAACACATAGCTTCCGCTAACAAGAACATCCGCACCTGCCTCAACGAGACGCGGAGCGGTCTCAGCCTGCACACCACCGTCAATCTGTATCAGAGCACGAGAATTCTTCCTGTCCACCATCTCACGCAGCGCTCTCAGCTTGTCGATAGTGCCCTCGATGAATTTCTGTCCGCCGAATCCGGGGTTGACGCTCATCAGCAACACCATGTCCACATCATTCAGGATATCCTCAAGCAGACAGACTGGAGTTGAAGGATTGAGAGTCACACCAGCCTTCATGCCGGCATCGTGAATCTCCTGCACAGTACGATGCAGATGCACGCAAGCCTCATAATGCACGTTCATCATCATGGCGCCAGTCTTTGCCGTGCGCTGCACATAACGCTCAGGGTGTTCAATCATGAAATGCACATCGAGAGGCTTCTTGCAAATCTTTGCCACCGCATCGATAACGGGAAATCCGAATGAGATATTAGGAACGAATGTTCCGTCCATAATATCAAGATGCAACCAGTCAGCATCACTTTTGTTAATCATTTCCACCTCATGGCGCAAGTCTGTGAAATCAGCAGCCAGCAGGGATGGAGAAATAATTGTTGCCATAAATTCTTTTAAATATGTTTTTCAGTTTATCAGTTTAGACAATAGGATTTCATACTGCCATTGATGTTCATCACCCTATAGGTGTAGGCAATGGCCTTGATAATGTCGATAGTACGCTTCGACGGCATTGGATTTTCTGAAGTAAAATGTTCCATAGGCATTGTTTTTTGAAATAAATTCATCCCTCTATTGTATTAACGCATCTCCTCGGGATTTATTACATTATGATATATTTTTTTCTGATTACGACCTGCATACCCCAATGGGAATACTTCCCGTTGGCGGAATTATGTTATGTTGATAGATATGAGTAAAAGTTGCCAATATCGCTGATTTTCAGTAAAAACAAGAATTTCCGAAAAACTGTCAGACCATCTGGTTTTTTGCCGTAATATTCTGACAGACAGGCACTTGACCATCTATCAACTGTCAGCCAATTGTCTGGATGGTTTGCTGATGAAAGGAATTGTCAGGTGTAAGGAATTCAGACGACATGAATTGCATGCGTTGGCAGAATCCTGGAAACTGGAATATGGGTGTTATAACATTAATTTATTGGGCATACGCCTGACAGCAATTCTGCCCATCCGGGGCAAGCACATTGCCCATGATGGGCAAGCACCGTGCCCCAGATGGGCAAGCAGCGTGCCCAATTTCAACCCAAATCGGTCATTAGTAATAAGTGTGCACTAAATTAATTCCACCAACGGGTAAAAATAGTGTTTCCGTATGCAAAGATACAAATTTCACACAACTATCAAAAAAAACCCACAATAATAGTTATTCAAGATTTTTACAAGTAATCCAGTCACAACCACAACGTTTTGCAAGCAGAATTATCACCTAATTCTGTTACTGTTTATAAAGGCAAGTGTTCTGAAAAAAGCATAGGCTGAAATGGCTGCCAAAAGATAGAAAGCTTCTATTTACTGAAGCTGAATTCATATTTCTTAATGCGTTGGCTGAAATCTGAAAACATGAATATGGTATGCATGAATGTATCGGACAGACATAGGACGGCAATTCTGCCCATCAGGGGTAAGCACCGTGCCCTTGTTGGGTAAGCACCGTGCCCTTTAAGTCCCAAGCTGCCATCTGGGTTAATATGCTTTAAATATATTCCGCCAACGTTTTTTTTTAGTATATTTGCAACGCTAATCAAATTAATCATTAGAGGAGGAAAGCATCCCATGACTCTACAACAAATGGAATACATCGTGGCTGTATACAGATACAGACACTTCGCCAATGCCGCAGAACAGTGCGGCGTGACACAACCCACACTGAGCGCCATGATTCAGAAACTGGAGAAGGAACTCGGAGTGAAAATCTTCGAACGTTCATCACAACAGGTCACTCCTACTGCCATCGGCAAACTTGTGGTGGAACAGGCATGGAAGGTGCTTTCGAGAGCAAACAAGATAAAGGACATCGTAGCTGAAGAACAACACTCGCTGAATGGTTCGTTCCGCATCGGCATACTGCCCACGATAGCGCCATATCTGCTGCCACGCTTCTTCACCAAACTGGAGAAGGAGAATCCTGGCATCGACTTCCACATCATCGAGATGAAGACTGCCGACATCAAGAAGGCATTGAACCGCGGCGAACTGGACGCTGCCATCGCCGTGAGACTCGACGAGCTGGAGGCTTTCAACCAGACATCGCTATATTATGAGCAGTTCATAGCCTATGTGGCAGAAACCGACCCGCTGTTCAACAACAAGAACATAAAGACTTCGGACCTTGGCAACGAGTTTCTGTGGCTTCTCGACGAGGGCCATTGCTTCCGCGACCAACTTGTGAAATTCTGCGATCTGAAATCGGCAACAGAGAGCAAATCAAAATATTCTCTCGGCAGCATAGAGACTTTCATGAGAATGGTGGAAAACGGACAGGGCGTGACGTTCATTCCGGAACTCGCCCTTAGCCAACTTTCCGACAAACAGATGCGACTGGTGCGCCCCTTCGCACTGCCTATACCGGTGAGAGACGTGGTATTGCTTACCACAAAGACTTTCGTGCGCCACTCAATGGCTGAACTGATAATCAAAAGCGTGAAAGACAACGTGCCGCAAAGTATGCTGACCTACAACAATACAGAGCAGAGAATCTAGCCCAAATCAGTCATTGGCCGTTATATTAAGAATTTTATAACCGCTTGCTATAAGCGATAAAAGAACAAAAGGTTGAGCAGGGATTGCACACTCCCCTACTCAACCTTTTATTTCATTGTCAAGCAAATTCGTCTACTTAACAAATTTCTTCCCGTCTTTGATGTAGATACGACCATCCACAGTGTGTTCTACACGCATACCTTGAAGGTTATAGATGTTGCCATCTTCCACATTGTTGTTATCCAGCGTAACATCGGCAATACCTGCTGCATCTTCATACGTCATACTGCCACTGAGGAGTCTACCTCCCTCGTTCTCTTTAGTCATGATACTCTCCACGATACTGTTCAGATAATGCTCCAGATTGGTATATCCATCGGCAGCGAGCGTATTACCGTCTGCAGCATCATTCTTGTCGAGTCCATTGGCATCTTCCCAACCATCCGGCATTCCGTCGCCATCAGTATCTGTAACGTCGATAGAAGTATCTGTGGCAAGTGTTGGCCAAGGACTCCAGTCTGCAGAAGCGTCGGCTGGCTTCGTGTCATCCTGACTGTTGATTATGCCTGACGTGCATCCGCTGCCTGTATAGGTATCAGAACCGCTACGGGTATCGCTTACGATGACTTTGTCAAGAGCATCGCGGCGCAATGACGCACCGGCATAGTCGAGCACACGGTTGAAGGCATCTGCCGCAGTATGGGTAGTAACGGTCTCAAATACCATCGGTGTCTTCAACTGTATTGCTTCATCACCAGGATAAGTGCCATCGTTGCCGGTCTTGTCAATCTGGTCGGAAACGCCATACTTGAAGTTATCCTTATTCACCACATCCCAATCTGGATTATGATTGCCTTCCACGTAAAATTTTCCCCACACATGTAGCATCTTTGCCCAATCATTCCACGGTACATTAATCTGAGTGCCATTCACGGTGATTGTGGCAAGTTTTCCGCTCATATCCATCTCGTACTTCGTTCCCTTGATGGTAACATAATTTCTGCCATCTTCTGCCGACCCTTTCACGTCGTTTTTATTGCAGGTTATACCGGTTGTCTGCTGGAATCGTGCTGCAAGGAGTGTCTTGTCCAGACAGTAGTCCACAGTGCGTATACCCGGACAAGCGATGCGGCGCTGGATGGTCTTGCTTCTTTTCCGCGTTGTAGCTCCTGGCTTATAATAGTTGTTCACGATGTTCACGTTCATTCCTTCACCGCCATAGCAGCCGTTGCCGCCCCAGTTGTATATCACGTTGTTACGCATATCCATCCTTTCGTCAGTCTGGGTTCCGGGACGCGGCCCAAGTCGTGGAGTTCTAGAATCGTGGTCGGCAAGCAGGTTATGATGATACGATGCACCGCTTCCACCCCAGTTGCCACCATAGCCATGGGCACCTTTGGAATGTCCGGAGTTCTTCAGACTCTGTGAGGCTATACACCATTGCACGGTGAGATTCTTACTGCCATAGACGGACAGGCATTCATCGATACTCCAGCTCACAGAGCAATGGTCCACTATGATATTCTTACGATCCATCGCTCCAAGTCCGTCGCCCTCGTGCTTGTCCACATGACGATTGCCACAACGGAAACGCAAAAAGCGAAGAATAACATTGTCAGAATCTATCGTGAAGGGGTAATCAGCAATACAAATGCCATCACCGGGGGCTGTCTGTCCGGCAATTGTGACATTACCTTTCTTCAACTGCAGAGCACTTTTCAGGAATATCGTACCGCTGACATCAAACACGATGGTTCTGACTCCACTCTTGTTGCAAGCCCATCGGAAGGTGCCTTCCGTTCCGTCATCATCTAATTTCGTCACATGATACACTGCTCCGCCTCTACCGCCTGTAGTGTAGCGACCAAACCCTTCGGCTCCAGGGAATGCGGGTTGATTGTCGGCAAAAGCCGACATCACAGATGCTGACATCAACACAACAGCAGCACCAGTCAATAATTTTCTGTCTAATTTCATCTTATTTTGATTTGTATAGTAGTCATAACGTCGAGAATCGAATTTGCCATTCAAACCACGACAATAAAGGAATCTCAATATATTTCAAATAGCGAAGATATAAAAAAACGGCGATATAACAATCGAGCATTAAGAAAATCACATTTTCCTTAATACTCGGTTTAAAACGATTTAGCATTCTAATTCAAGATCGCTGCCACCTCATCTTTGTTAATTCCGGTTATCTCTACAATTTGCAGAATGTTCATACCTTTTGAATAGAGAGATTTTACTATGTTTTTAAGCTGCTCGCTCTTCTGCTGGAGTTGCTCGCTCTTCTGCTGGAGTTGCTCGCTCTTCTGCTGGAGTTGCTCGCTCTTCTGCTGGAGTTGCTCGCTCTTCTGCTGGAGTTGCTCGCTCTTCTGCTGGAGTTGCTCGCTCTTCTGCTGGAGCTGCTCATCCTTATGCTTCAGTTCCTTGTCACGGTTCATTATTGCCGTGTCACGGTCCTCTATCGCCTTGTAATATTCATCCTCCACGTTCATGTCCTGACGCATCTCGGAGTCGGCGGCAGCGGCTGTAAGACGATGGAGCATATACATCATGTCGGCATCATCCTCATATTTGTTCTCGTCAATATTGAGAACCTGCTTGTCTTCCGCATCTTTCCTCGACTGGTCGAAAACGCTGAGCACCTTCTCAAGGCGGTTGTTCACACGGCCTTTCAATCTCGGTATCTGCACAATTATGCTGTTGTGGGTAAGACTCTCAACGAACGGGTCTTCCTTGCCCTCCTCTACCACCTCGCCGTTGTAGTCGAACACGTCGTGGTTGACATAAACCACCGGCTCCTCAATGTCGCCGACTCGATGTCCGAGAAGGTAAACGGCAACCATTGGATATGCGAAGCCTTTCGGCGAGTCTTTGCGGATGTTTATCTTGTTGCTGTACTGCGCACCCAGATACTGGCGGAAGCGCAGGGTCTCCGTGTCGAGCCATGTCTTCTGCAGTTCTATAAGGATGACGCGGTCCTTGAATCCCTCGCCCTCAGCATCCTTCTCCCTCACGGTGGCTGCAAAGTCAATGCGGAACATTGAAAGCGTGTCTCGTGTGGTGTTCACATACTCGTGCGGGCGCATCTCCACCTTCACCACCTCTTTCTTCAGCAGTGCAGAGAGGATGGTCTTTGATATGCGTTCGTCAGACATTATGTATTTGAACACGGAGTCGTAAATCGGATTGGCTACATGTAATATCATATACTATGGCGTTTACAGGTTATTATATTTGCAAACTTACACATTTTATGTGAATTACGGACACTTACATTACTTTTTTTTAGGGACGTCCAACAGAAAAGTGTCATTCGACTTTTTATCATATAGAATTCTCCCCCTAACGTGGGGAATGAAACCCCACATTAGGGGGTGATGTTCCCCACGCTGTGGGGGAAAAATCAAGGCCAGGAAACATAGTTGGAAACTTGCCAAATGTAAGGAGCAAGAGACATGTCACCTCGTATACAAAATAAAAGATGGAAAGCTACACATTGAACTTTCCATCTTTTATTATTTATTAAAATTAAAATCTATATCATTACTCTGCCGGAATCCAACGTGGGTCACCGAGATTCTTGTAAGAAGAGTTCTGCACTGTAAAGTCAGCACCAGTCTTGGCAAGATTAGCCCAGAGCTGGGCAGATGTCTCAGAAATCTGAGAACCGATCTCATAACCAGAGTTCCAGTTGAAGTCACTTGTATATACAGTGCCAGTAGCATCGATATCCTTCAGACTGCTACCCTTCACTGTCTGCGCTGCATCCTTGAAGTCGTAGTATGCTCCGATGAGAGAGTTTGTACATGCTACTGTAACTCCTGTCTGCTTCTGCAAGTCGAAGTATGGCTTGGTAGCAGGAACACAGTTCCAGATTGTGCAGTGGTCGAGAGTGATAGAGAAGTTAGCCTGGCTTGTATTCGTCAACACAGAGTTGATTGTGTTGAGAGTACTGTTGGTAATGCTGACTGTTCCCAAAGTCAATGATTTCTGGTCCTTGGTATTCACGATACCATAAGTACCAATGTTTGTCAATACACAGTCATTTATCTTGATAGCATTGACAGTTGAATTCACGATACTCTGGAAACGGAAGATACCACGGATATCCTTAACGTCACACTTCTCCATCTCGAGAGAGTTGAGAGTGAAAGTACCAGACTGGTTCAATACGTAACCGTCTGAGTTGGCACCATACTGGAGATTGAGGTTATAGAAACGGACAACATCCATGCTTGATGAGTCGAAGGAAACGCCCTTGAACTTGACAGTTGCCTTAGACTCGCCGGCTGCTCCCCAGAAATAGACAGACTTGATATTCTCCGGAACCTTGATTGTAGAAGTCTGTGCCTCCTCATTCAGAGCGGTATATTCCATTCCCTGTGGGAATACAACAACAACCTTGTCTGAAGTGGCATTAGCAAGAAGGTCTTTCACGTCATCGCCAGCAGCTACGTTGATAACCTCGTATCCGTCAGGGAAAGGTTCAGTGGTAGTGAACTTCATCTTACCACGAACGTTCTCGCCGTTGAGCAGCTGCACAGTGTAAGAAGTCTTTGCATTGAGACCACTGATTGTGAGTTCACCGGCAGCAACCTCGTCTGCAGTAACAGGCTGTGAAACGAGCACCTCATCGTCTTTTACAATCTGTGCTTCAGTAATCTGTTTGCCAGCCTTGAAGCTGACCTTCACGGTCTTTGAACCAGGCACAACATCGAGGATAATCTGCTCAGACTTGGTTGTGAAGCTATAGTTTGATTCTGTATCATCAAGATACTTCCATGTAGAGCCCTTGCCGTTTGTAGCGCAGCTCTTGATACGGAAGTAATACTTTGTAGAACCCTCAAGTCCTGTCATAGTGTAAGGAGAAGTAGTGATTCTCGCATCCTCCTTATCACCGAA
>NZ_NALQ01000011.1:0-70836 GCF_008680225.1 Prevotella sp. LMAG:51
ACATTGAGGCAGGAAAGCCTTGCCTGCTACAGCCTGAGAGAGTGAACAAAGACCAAACATATAAGTTTGCTGGCATCACCGCATCCTCTTGGTATGAGGACGAAGGTAATCCGAAGGATACTGTAGGACAGACAAGGGTGACAGGATTCTTCTCTCCGACCATCGTCAAGTCGGGGTCTTACGTTTTCAGTGCTGACGAAATTTATCATCTCAGGTCAGATATGGAAGCCAAAGGATTCCGTATGTATTTCGAAGATGTAGCCAGTTCGCAGTCAGCTCGCGAACTTACATGGAGCGTTGATGAGAATCCATCAGAGACCAACGACATCTCTTCTGTTCCCAATTCCTCAAGCGCCACCATCGGCGATGTGTATAGCATCAATGGTCAGCGTGTTCGCCATCGTTCCAATTCAACGAAACTGACACCGGGAGTATATATAGTGAACGGCATAAAACTCATCGTGAAATAAAAACCAAGACCTTATGAAAACATACATAAAGCAACATATAGTCGCATTAGCGGCACTGCTCGTTCTCATGGTGACGCAGGCGTTCGCAGCGGAGACAAACCTTCTGAGCAATTACACGCCTAACGGCTCGTCGTTCTCGAAGCAAACAACAATTGACTTCCAGAAACAGACATTCAAGGCGGTGCTCGACCTCAGCACCTGCCAGAGCACCACAACATACGAGAACGTGCTCTCTATCGGTGACAACTTGCAGGGTACAAATGAATGGGGAAATGCTAACGTCATCCACCTCTTCTATACTAAGAGCAGCAATACCTTGCAGGTGAACTGCTTCAATGGTGGCGCAAGCAACACTTACCGTGAAGACCACACCAACATCTCCGGTGAAACTACTATAGAGTTGAACTCGAACGGTCTGTATCTTAACGATACGAAGATTTGCGATGCATCAAATATCAGCAATATCCTAAGCCTTACGTCTATTAAGTATGGTAGCACTCAGGGCAGTACACGCTCATGGGCTACATACAAGTCAGTTAGCCTCATCACAAAGGAGACTACTGGTGGCACAACTACTCCAACGACAACTTTCTCTGTTCCGGCATACGGTTCCACATATTATATATGTCCTGCCGGTTATCCTACAAGATGCTTCACTGTTTCTACATCTAACAATGATGAGGAGATTACAGTAACCGCCAAGTCAGACGGCAATACCGGACAGCAGTGGATAACAAAGCAGGGCAAGTATTCTACAAGATATCCTTGGCATATTGTCAATGTGATGTCTTCCAAGGCTCTTGACATGGCAGGCAACAACACTAATGTAATGCCACTCCAGTGGACATCCGAAAACGATTACAATGGTGGTAAGGCTAACGTAAACCAAGAATGGAAATTTGATGAGGTAGATGCGACACAGCACACATATAAGATTTACGCTTATACACAGAATAAAACTTATTACCTCACATACGATGGAACCGACGGCGGCAAGCTTGGTCGTACAACAGATTCAAATAGAGCAACAGCCTTCGGCTTCATCAAAGTAGAGGGATCAACTGGTGGCGGTAGCACCGGTGGTACAACCTCTTCTGACCACGGTTCTTTCAGCGTTAGCTGGATAAGCAATCAGAACAAGGTGGGCGACTATAAGGAGGACGCTCACGCTACATTCATCCCTTACGTTTCTGTAGAGCAGATGAAGGCAGACGCTAAGCACTACGCAGAGCCTTGGCAGCAGCCCGACGAGACAAAGGCTGAATATATCAACCTCAACGGAACATGGAAGTTCAAGTATGTTGCAGGAACATCATCATGGTATAGTTCAACCCCCGGTGCAAGTGAGTTCCAGGCAAAGGACTATAACGACAGCGGTTGGGACGACATCCGTGTGCCGCTCTCTTGGGAAATGGCCAACTATGGCAAACCAGTATACACCAACGTTGGTTATCCGTTCAGCAACAACCCACCTAATGCGAACTCTGGAATGTCAGAGTATGGCGTAACAGACCACAACGCAACGGGCTTCTATCGCCGTACCATCAACATTCCTGCGACATGGAAGGACAAGCGTGTGTTTATCCATTTCGACGGTGTATACAGCGCTGCTGTAGTATGGGTTAATGGCAAATACGTAGGCTACTCGCAGAGCTCTAACACCGACGCTGAGTTCGACATCACCGGCTTCGTAACTACCGGCGACAACCAACTCTCGGTACGTGTATATCGTTGGTGCGACGGTTCGTATCTCGAAGGTCAGGATATGTGGCACCTCTCTGGTATTCACCGCGACGTATATCTCGTGGCTACTCCGAAGGTGTTCGTGTCGGACCACTATATAACATCTTCGCTCAACAACGACGCTACAAGCGGCAGTATGTCGGTGAAGCTGACTGTAGACAACCGCAACACCGTCTCTACAACCAAGACTCTGCAGGTGTCGTTGCTCGATGCTGACGACAATCAGATTGCTACCGGAACACAGACATACAGCGGAACATCAACAGCAGAAAAGACTGTTACACTCAGCGGTCTCAGCAACCTGCGTCCATGGAGCGCAGAAGATCCGTATCTCTACACCGTCGTTGTAAGTCAGAAGGACGAGAACGGAGCTGAGGAGATGGCATTCTCTACAAAGTACGGCTTCCGCAATATCACAAAGAGTGGCAACCTCATCTACATCAACAACAAGCGTGTCTACTTCAAGGGCGTGAACACTCAGGACACTCACCCAGAGTATGGTCGTGCCATCGACATGGAGACCATGATGAAGGACCTCACAATGATGAAGAAGGCTAACGTGAACACCGTGCGCACATCGCACTATCCGCGTCAGCCGAAGATGTACGCTATGATGGACGCTCTCGGCTTCTACGTGATGGACGAGGCTGACGTGGAGTGCCACTACAACCAGAACTTGTCAAGCAACAGCAGTTGGATAACAGCTATGGACGATCGCACAAAGCGCATGGTGCTGCGCGACCGCAACCACCCGAGTGTAATCTTCTGGTCGTTGGGCAACGAGTGCGGCGGCGGTAGCAACTTCTCTACTACATACAATACGTGTAAGAACCTCGACTCACGCTTCGTTCACTATGAGGGAGCAGGAAGCGGAACAAATTACTCCGACCTCGGTTCTAACATGTATCCAACCGTTTCGTCAGTACAAGGAAACAGAAGCGGACTGAACGGCAAGCCTTACTTTATCTGCGAGTATGCTCACGCAATGGGTCAGGCTGTCGGTAACTTGAAGGAATACTGGGATGTGATTGAGAACAGCACCGGCATCATCGGCGCTTGTATCTGGGACTGGGTAGACCAATCGGTTTACGACCCTGCAAGGCTTGTTAACCGTCAGAAGAAGAGCGAAAACGGCTTCAACTACTGGGTGTCTGGCTATGACTACAACTCAACAAGCGGTATAAACTATGGCTTCCAAGGCAACTTCCTCAACAACGGTATCATCACACCAGACCGCACATGGACTGGCAAGCTCTCTGAGGTGAAGAAGGTGTACCAGAATGTGAAGTTCAGCGACTTCAGCGCTTCTGCTAAGTCTGTAAACATCGCGAACAAGTATGCGTTTATGCCTATCTCATCAGACAACTTCGACATCGCTTATCGCGTGATGAAAGACGGTCGCCTGATGGAGGAAGGAACTCTTGCTTCATTCCAGACTATCGCTGCAGGTTCTTCAGCAACTGTAACCTTGCCAATAAATGCAGCAGTGGACAACAGCGCAGAGTATCTTGTAAACATAGAACTGCGCATAAAGAAGCCGACAAATGGCGCTGCCGACTGGACTACATGGGCAGAGGAAGGCTACAGCATCGCTGACGCACAGTTCTCGCTCTCTGAGCAGAATACCTCTAACGGCACAGCCAAGGGTACAGACGGCACAATGGGATTCCCGGTGCTGCCAAGCTACACTTCAGCAGGTGGCCCGTTGAGCGTAAGCGGCAATACCGTAACAGGTACAGACAACAACGGCAAGGCATATTCTATTGTGTTCAATTCATCAGGCAAGATGACCTCATGGACATACGATGGCAAGAACCTTATCGCAGCAGGTCCAGACTTCAATAGCTACCGTAAGGTGGACAATGACCGTAACTTCAGTCCTTCGTTCAGCAATTCATCAAGCCTCAGCATCACAAGAGCACTCGCAAAGAGCGGTAACAATGCCAAGATGTCTGTCAATGGTTCGGCAACAGGCTGCAGCTACACCATCGATTACACATTCTACCCTGACGGCACTGTAGACATGAAGGTGACATTCTCGCCAAGCGAAACACTCGCTCGCATCGGCTTGGGCATGCAGTTCGCTTCCGGCTTCGAGAACGTGGAGTTCTATGCCCGCGGTCCTCGTTCTAACTACAGCGACCGCAAGACAGGTTCTTATCTCGGACGCTTCACCACTACGGTAGACGACATGGTGGACGAGATGATACACCCCCAGACATTCGGTGACCATGAGGATATGCGTGAGCTTATTCTCACCAACAAGGCTTCTAACGTGCAGATCGGAATCAAGGCAGGCGGAAGAGCATCATTCTCTCTTTCACACTACGACGAGACAGAATGGTGCACATCAGGCGACTCGATGTGGAACACTAATCTCCACTGGTACGACCTGACACGCGACCCGCAGGTTTACGCTCACTTCGACTATATGCAGCGCGGCCTCGGCAACAACTCATGTGGTGGCGACAGCTGTCTGTCTGATTATGTGTGTCCATCATCTGGAAATTATAGCTACACATTGCGATTCACACCACAATCAGGTGGAAATGTGCAGATAACAGAATAATATTTGCAGAAAGGTTCTCTGATTTGAGAATAAACGTCAATCCCAACCGGTCTTTATATTCAGACCGGTTGGGACTAAAATAAAGAAACTCTCCCGATAGGCTACAGGCAAAGACTTGATGCTTATCGGGAGAGTTATTTTTTTGTGGATTAATCCAAGCTTATCAGTTGTTTTCAGGACGGAGCTGACGCACGGTCACTCCGGTGCGCCACATTTCGCTTTCACGCATAGCTTTCAGTTCGGCGTTAAGCTTCTCGCGGTAGTCAGGCTTTGAGTTGCTGTCGATAGAAATCTGAGCCTCCTTGCCAGTCTTTACAGAGAGGTAGAGCCACTCCATGACAGGCTTGATGGCCTCGCGGAAACGCGGAGCCCAGTCGAGAGCGCCACGCTGGGCTGTAGTAGAACAGTTGGCATACATCCAGTCCATTCCCTTCTCGCCGAAGAGAGGCATGAGGCTCTGTGTAAGTTCCTCTATGGTCTCGTTGAAAGCCTCTGATGGAGAGTGTCCATGCTCACGGAGCACCTCATACTGAGCCTCGAACAATCCCTCGATGGCACCCATCAGCGAACCGCGCTCACCGGTGAGGTCGCTTGTAGCCTCACGCTGGAAAGTGGTCTTGAAGAGATAGCCCGAACCGATGCCGATGCCCAATGCCAAAGTCTTCTCCTCAGCCTTGCCCGATGCATCCTGATATACGGCATAAGAGCAGTTCACGCCACGTCCCTCGCGGAACATGGTGCGCAGAGAGGTGCCCGATCCCTTTGGTGCCACCATGATGACATCCACATCCTCTGGAGGCACCACACCGGTGCGGTCGTTCCAGTTGATGGCAAAGCCGTGAGAATAATACAGAGTCTTGCCCTTGGTGAGATATTTCTTTATCTTAGGCCATACCTGTATCTGACCGGCGTCTGAGAGCAGCATGCAGATCACGGTACCCTTCTCTGCAGCCTCCTCGATAGAGAAGAGACTCTCGCCCGGCACCCATCCGTCAGCCACTGCCTTGTCGTAGGTCTTGCCCTGGCGCTGACCAACAATCACGTTGAAACCGTTGTCGCGCAGGTTGCAAGCCTGGCCAGGTCCCTGGATGCCATAGCCAAGCACAGCTATTGTCTCGTTCTTCAATACTTCATGTGCCTTCTCCAAGGAAAATTCCTTGTTGGTGACTACCGTTTCGATAACGCCACCGAAATTCATTTCTGCCATATTTGTTTTGTTTTAGTTATGTGCCCTCAGGCACTTATGTTCTTTTTACCTTATAACCATTAACGATCCAATGACCGTTAATGGTGTATTTTATATATACTGCTATCAGCCTTTATTATATCTTCTCGAACTTCAACATACATCTGACCACTTCAGCATCCACGGTCTCGGCGTTTGTCTTCGTTACCCTTACGCAGACCGTATCGTCGTCGCGCTCTTCGGTATAGAAATTCAGTTTGTCGCCGCAGTAGCTTTCTGCCACATACGCTATGTCAAAGCGTCTGATGCGGAATTTGCGGTAGTGGTCGATATCGAAGAGGTCGAGGATATGCTCGATGTATTTGATGCTGTTGATATGACCGTTCACGTCAACGTCGCAGTAATACGTGTCGATTGTCCTTGCGAGCTTCGCCTCCTTGCCCATCTTCACTCTCGACAGGCCTTCGATAGGGCATTCCTTGTCTTTCTCTATATACCGTTCTATCTCACCGTCTCTGATGGCGAGGATATTCTGCGGCTGTCTCGTTTCCGTGTCTATCATCGCCCACACGCTCTTGCCGTAGCCGTATGTGCGGCTGTCATCAGTGCTGCAGATGCGGAAGTTTCTGTTGGTGAAGAATCTCAAGGCGCTTTCCACCCATGTCTCCACACTGAACTTCTCGTATGCCGCCGGCATGTCGTCCATCTCTATCGCCAGTCGCGACAGCACCCAGGTCTTGTGGATAGGGTTGAGATAGTTCATACCGAAGTCGCGGTCGTTGGAATGGAAATCCGCCGCATTGAGCAAGTGGTTGCCCAGATGTCCCATGAAGAGCTTCTTTGAGAAGTCGCAATGGAACGGTTCCGACAGGAAGTCATATCTTCCGATTTTTCCTAATGTTGCCATTTTCTTCTATCTTTATTGGTTTTTCATGTTGTTCTCGCGCATTGATATCAAGTCGTTCACTTCTTCCACAGGATTCCTCGTTATGGCTATTCTTCCGCTTCGAGTATACTGCAGCACGCAGTTTCTTTCCTGCAGATTGGTGTAAAGGGCGATGATGTCTTTTGTCACGCCGCTCAGCATGGCTGTGCAGAACGTAGGGTTCACCTCGATGATCTGTGCGTCGGCACGGCGTATTATCTTTGAAATCTCCGGATTCTCCATCACGACAGGCGTTGACAGCTTGAACAAAGCATCTTCGCGGATGAATATCTGGTCGTCGGTATAGTAGTCGGCCTTTATCACGTCCACCTTTTTCTCTATCTGCTTCGTTATCGTCTTCACCTGTTCCTCGTCGCTCCATGTGGTGATGGTGTATTTGTGTACACCCTCTATGCTTGAAGCCGAAGCGTTGATGCTCTCGATGTTCACCTGTCTGCGGGTGAATACGGCGGTCACCTGGCTCAGCATGCCCACCATGTTTTCTGTATAAATGAGCAGAGTATATAATTTCTTGTCGTTGTCCATTTCTGTAGTCCTTTATTCTTTGAAATCCTCTTTTCCGAGAATCATCTCGTTGATAGGTTTGCCGGGAGGCACCATCGGCATCACGTTGTCCTCCTCCAAGACAGCACATTCAAGGACATACGGTCCGTCGGTGCTGAGCATCTTCTCTATTTCCCCCTTCAGTTCCTCGTGGGTCACGGCGAGTCCATACGGTATGTTGTAACCCTTGCAGATAAGCTCGTATTGCGGGTTCATCATCCTTGTGAACGACCTTCTGCCTCCGAAGAACATGTCTTGCCATTGGCGCACATTGCCGAGATAGTTGTTGTTGAGCAGGATAACCTTCACCGGTGTCTGCTGTTCCATAATGGTGCCGAGCTCCTGTATGTTCATCTGGAATCCACCGTCGCCGGTAAACATGCACACCGTGCGGCCAGGTGCTCCGAATGTGGCACCGATGGCAGCAGGCAGTCCGAAGCCCATAGTGCCGAGTCCGCCGCTTGTCACTAACGAGAGCGGTTTGGCGAATTTGAAATATCTGCAAGAGAACATCTGGTTCTGTCCCACATCATTCACCATCACCGTATTGTCGTCGGTAGCTTCAGCCACGGCGTTCACCACTTCTGCCATGAGCAGGAATTTGCCTTTCGGATGGATGGCAGGCTCTATCACACGTTCACGTTCCGTTTCGTACAGAGGCTTGAAACTGTCTATCCATTCTTTATGGCTGTTCTTGTGGACGAGAGCCGTAATCTTGGGCAGCGACTCCTTGCAGTCAGCAACGATGGCAATGTCGGTCTTCACATTCTTGTCAATCTCCGAAGCGTCGATGTCGAGATGGATTATCTTTGCCTGTTTGGCATAAGTAGCCACATTGCTCGTCACCCTGTCGCTGAATCTCATTCCTATGGCAATCAGCAAGTCGCATTCCTGTTCCTTTATGTTCGGTGCATAGTTGCCGTGCATGCCGAGCATTCCCATATTCAGCGGATGGTCGGATGGCAGGGCAGATAATCCCATGAGAGTCCTTGCTGCCGGTATGTCGGCCTTCTCCAGAAACTCCTTCAGTTCCTCCTGGGCATTTCCAATCTCCACACCATGACCGACGAGGGCAATCGGCTTCTTCGATTTGTTGATGAGCTCCGCCGCAAGCCTCGTCTTCTCTTCGTCCGGCTGCGGATAGGCATTATAGCTTCTGATGAAGTCGATGTGTTGAGGCTCATATTCAGTAAGAGCCTGCTGTATGTTCTTCGGGAAGTCGATGACCACAGGTCCCGGTCTTCCTGATTTAGCTATATAGAATGCCCGGCTGATAGCCCAGGCTATATCCTCCGGTCTTCTTATCTGGTAGCTCCATTTGCATATCGGCTGTGCGAGACAGGCGAGGTCTACCTCCTGAAAGGCGTCTGTGCCCAGAGCGCTGATGCCCACCTGTCCGGCAATGACCACAATAGGAGTGGAGTCTGTGAGCGCATCGGCAACACCCGTCACGGTGTTGGTGGCTCCAGGACCGCTTGTCACGATACATACTCCAACCTTTCCGCTCACCCTTGAATATCCTTCTGCAGCATGTGCCGCCGCCTGTTCATGGCGCACAAGGATATGGTTGAACACCTTGTTGTCGCCGCGGGTATAGTGGTATAACGCATCGAACACCGGCATTATCGCTCCTCCAGGATAACCGAAGATGGTATCCACCCCTTCGTTTGCCAATGATCGCATCAGCGCCTCCGCACCGGTTATCTTCTCTCTTGCCATTCTTCTCTTACAATTTGTTGATTTGTGTTTCGTGCTTCAATTCCAATCCGCTTTACGGGTTGGGGCTCACTGTGGCGTCAGCCTATTCTATTATTCTGACGCCACCCTTGTCGGCAGAGCTTACACTCTGTGCGTATGCTCTGAGAGCCTTGCTCACCGTGCGCTGGCGGGTCATCGGGCGTTGTTCCCTTGCCGCCAGTTCTTCGTCGGTCAGCTTCACGTTTATCGTTCTGTCAGGTATGTCAATCTCTATGATGTCGCCATCTGTTATCTTTCCGATGTTTCCACCGGCTGCCGCTTCCGGCGATATATGTCCGATGCTGAGTCCCGATGTGCCTCCGCTGAATCGTCCGTCTGTTATCAGCGCACATTCCTTACCCATGTGCATGCTCTTGATATACGAAGTGGGGTAGAGCATCTCCTGCATTCCCGGACCGCCCTTCGGTCCTTCGTGGGTTATCACCACGCAGTCGCCTTTCTTCACCTTTCCGCCAAGGATTCCCTCGCAGGCATCCTCCTGGGAATCGAATACCTTTGCCGGTCCTTCGAAGTGCCACAATGCAGGGTCCACTCCGGCAGTTTTCACCACGCATCCGTCCTGTGCGATGTTTCCGAACAGCACGGCAAGTCCACCGTCTTTCGTATAAGCGTGGCCGAGGTCGCGTATGCAGCCCTCGCTGCGGTCGGTGTCGAGCGTCTCCCATTTTTCGTCTTGTGATCCCATCTTGGTAGAGAACTTTCTTCCGGGAGCGCTGCGGTATATCCTGTCAGCCTCTTCGTCGACTGCAGATTTCGTGATATCGTATTTTTCGAGCTGTTCGCCGAGAGTCTTTCCGTCAGCACGTTTCACGCCTTTGTGTATCAAACCGCCCTTTGCCAGTTCGTTCAGAATTCCAAAGATTCCACCGGCACGGTTGCATTCCTGAATGCTGTATTTCTGTGTGTTCGGCGAGAGCTTGCACAGACAAGGCACCTTACGGCTCAACCTGTCGATATCGCTCATCGTGAACTCCACGCCGCCCTCCTGTGCCACGGCGAGCAGATGTAGCACGGTGTTTGTGCTTCCTCCCATCGCTATATCGAGAGTCATGGCGTTGAGAAAAGCTTCCCTTGTGGCAATGTTTCTCGGGAGCACGCTGTCGTCGCCATCCTCATAATATTTCATGGCGTTTTCCACTATCAGGTGTGCGGCGTCTTTGAAAAGCTTTATTCTGTTTTTGTGGGTGGCGAGAATCGTTCCGTTACCCGGCAGACTCATGCCGATTGCCTCTGTAAGCGAGTTCATGGAGTTTGCCGTGAACATACCTGAACAGCTACCGCAGCCAGGACAGGCACAACTTTCAATCTCCTTCAGTTCTTCGTCGCTTACGCTCTTGTCGGCACCGTTCACCATGGCGGTGATGAGGTCAGCGTTTGCGCCTTTCCAGCGTCCCGCTTCCATCGGTCCGCCACTGCAGAAAACGGTAGGTATGTTAAGTCTCATTGCCGCCATAAGCATTCCCGGCGTCACTTTGTCGCAGTTTGATATGCATATCATGGCGTCAGCCTTGTGGGCGTTAACCATGTATTCCACGGAGTCGGCAATGATATCTCGTGAAGGCAGGGAATACAACATTCCGTCGTGTCCCATCGCTATTCCGTCGTCGATGGCGATAGTGTTGAACTCGGCGGCATAGCATCCCATTTTCTCTATTTCTTCTTTTACGATTTGTCCGATGTCGTGCAGATGAGTATGTCCGGGCACGAATTGAGTGAAAGAGTTGACGATGGCAATGATTGGCTTGCCGAACTGTTCGTGTTTCATTCCTGCCGCCACCCAGAGGGCTCTGGCTCCTGCCATTCTCCTTCCTTCGGTGCATACCGCACTTCTCAACTTATTCTTCATCTTATTCCTTTTTTAGTATTAAGCTAATACCTCGTATTGCAAATTTGTGTTTGAGCGTTTATGATTGTACGCCAAAAATAATGCTATTGTTGTATATCGGACAAATGCCCTTGCATTTGCCTACAAAGGTACTTGTTTTTCCGAACAATAGAACAAAATGACACACGTATTTTCTTTTTTAAGATACATTTAGAACAAAAAAACTTAAAAAAATAAAGAAATGTCAGAATAATGACACATTATGATATGAAGTGTGCAATGCGGATGTCAGCGTGTTATCTTGCCCTCAATATTATACACCTCCTCTTCGTCCGCCATATGTCGCAGCACACGTTCTATCGACGGCATGTCGAAATCGAGGGTGTAAAGTTCCTTTATGTGATGAGGCTTCTTGTCTTCGAGCAGTTTCAGAATGGCGAGTCTTATATCCTTGTCTCTCTGTTTGTCCTCTCTTGTTCTCTTTTTCTGTTCTATGCACACGTCACATTGTCCGCATCTCTCAGACCGTGTCTCTCCGAAGTAGTTGAGCAACTGCTGGCTGCGGCAAACCTTTTCGCTCTCGGCGTATGTCACCACAGCCTCAAGGCGCTTCTCAGCCAGTTTCTTTCGCCAGTCATACACTTTCATCGGGATGACAATCTCCTCGAAGTCAACGCGGCTTTGCGTATATTTGATGTGTGGTATGCTCTTGCGGGGTATGAAATGTATGATATGCTTTCTGCTCAGGGTCTTCAGTATTTCATGAGTCTGCTGGTCGTCCACACCGCTCTGCTGTGCGATAAGCGCCTCTTCGATATAGGCATAATCGGAGAACATGCCGCTGTAGTTTCTGAGTGCTGCCACAACGACGGCGTTCTCTTCATCGGTCATGTCTTTCAGGCGATAAAGGTCGTTGCGTCCGATGAGGAAACGCATCCTTGCCTTGTTGTCGCTTGCCTCGCTGTATTCTATGTATCCGGATTTTTCAAGAATCTTGAGTGCCGATTCCACTCTTGCCGGATAGTGTTTGAAGTTTCTGCAGAATTTGTCGAGGTTGAATTCGAAAGTCCTTTCGAAGCCGCAGCCCACGGCGAGTTGGAAGAAATACGCAAGATGTTCATACACGGTCTTGATATATTCCTTGTCAGGATACTGGTCGGCGATGCGGCGCTGCAGTATCGACTTGTCTCTGCCGTTGAAAAGCAATACGGCATAAGCCTTGTTTCCGTCTCTGCCTGCGCGCCCGGCTTCCTGGAAATAAGCCTCTATGGAGTCAGGACTGTCGATATGTATCACGACCCTCACGTCCGGCTTGTCTATACCCATGCCGAAGGCATTGGTGGCTACCATCACCTTCACCTTGTCCTCCTGCCACATTGACTGCCGCAAGTCTCTCACAGCATGGTCGAGGCCGGCATGATAGAAGGTGGCGCTGATATTGTTGTCGTTGAGATATTCAGCCACTTCTTTGGTCTTCTTCCTGCTGTAGACATACACGATTGCCGAACCGCTGAGCGATCGTATGATATGTGCAGCCTGTTCGAGCTTGTCGTCGGCTGTCCTGACGATATACGCTATGTTTTTCCTCATGAAGCTCATGCGGAATACGTTCTTTTCCTTGAAGTTGAGTTGTTTCTGTATGTCGTCAATGGCGGGTAGGGTGGCGGTGGCTGTAAGTGCGAGGACAGGTGCGTCCGGCTTTATCTTTCTGATTTCGGATATTGCCAGATATGATGGTCTGAAGTCATATCCCCATTGGCAGATACAGTGGGCTTCGTCAACGGTTATGAAGCTCACGGTCATGTGGCTCAGTTTGCTGAGAAACAATTCTGACGACAGTCTTTCGGGGGATATATATAATAAGGTGACGCCACCGAGCACGGCATTGTCGAGAATCTTCAGTATCTCAGTATGTTTCATGCTGCCATAGATGGCGTATGCCTTCACCCCCTTCTTTCTCAGAGCGTCCACCTGGTCTTTCATCAGCGCTATGAGTGGGGTGATGACGAGGCATACCCCCTCCATGACGATGGCAGGCACCTGGAAGGTGATAGACTTTCCACCGCCGGTAGGCATCAGTCCGAGAGTGTCTTTCCCGGCACAGATGCTTTCAATGATGTCTCTTTGTATTCCTCTGAAGTCAGGGTAGCCCCAATACTCCTTAAGAATCCTGAGGTATTTGTCGTCTGCCATCTGCCAGTGTTATAATGTTCAAGCCTGTCCCTCTGTCGGCTGTATGTCTTCTATCTGCAGCTGCACGTCGTTGTGTTTGAAGATATTGTCCTCTATGGTATATGCGATGTTGAAGCTGCGTTTCGACTTGATGTATCGTGCTGCGGCACTTTGTCCGAAGGCGATGCCGCTCATCACGTTGTTCGACTTTGAGTCTACGAGTTCCAGTTTGATGTGTTCCTGCTCTCTGCCCACCACCTTGCTCGTGCCGAAGTCGTATACGTTCATTGTGGCAAACATCGGTTTTGTGTTGCCCGGTCCGAAGGGGCCGAACTTCTTGAGTTCGCTGTGCATCTTCTTCGTGATGTCCTTCAGGTCTATCACGGCGTCGATGTTGAGTGCCGCTTCGGTGTGTTCCGGCAGTATATGTTCCTCCACGTATGCCTGGAACCTGTCTCTGAATTCCTTCACGTCGTCCCATCTCAGCGTCAGTCCGGCTGCATAGGTATGGCCGCCGAAGTTCAGCAGCAGGTCACGGCAGCTCTTTATGGCGGCATATATGTCGAATCCCGCCACGCTTCGTGCCGAACCGGTGGCGAGCTCGCCGTCGCGTGTCAGCACTACGGTAGGCCGCACGTAGATTTCCGTCAGTCTGGAAGCCACGATTCCTATCACGCCCTTTTTCCAGTTCTCGTCGTAGAGCACTATGCTCGAGTGTTTCTGCTGGCTCTCCAGTCTGCCCACAATCAAGTTCGCTTCCTCGGTCATCTGCTTGTCTATGTCCTTGCGCTGCTCGTTGTATTCGTTGATGTGTTTCGCCTTGTCGAAAGCCACGGCGAAATCCTTTTCCACGAGCAGGTTCACGCTCTCCCTTCCGTTCTCCATACGTCCGGAAGCGTTGATCCTCGGTCCGATTTTGAACACGATGTCGCTCATCGACAGCGTGCGTCCGTTCAGTCCGCAGATGTCGATGATGGCTTTCAGTCCGATGTTAGGGTTCTGGTTCAGCTGTTTCAGTCCGTGGTAGGCAAGAATCCTGTTCTCTCCCGTCACCGGTACGATGTCGGCAGCGATGCTCACGGCGCAGAAGTCGAGCAGCGGTATCAGTCTTGAGAAAGAAATGCCGTTGCTCTTTGCAAACGCCTGCATGAATTTGAATCCCACACCGCATCCGCACAGATGTTTGAAAGGATAGGTGTCGTCTTCTCTTTTGGGGTTCAGAATAGCGGCAGCTTGTGGCATTTCCTCATCCGGCACGTGATGGTCGCAGATGATGAAGTCTATGCCCAGCTCTTTGGCGTATTCAATTTCTTTTATCGCCTTTATTCCACAGTCGAGTATTATTATCAGTCCCACACCCGTTTCGTGGGCGAAGTCGATACCCTTACGGCTCACTCCATATCCCTCGTCGTAGCGGTCGGGAATGTAGTAGTCGATGTTGGAGTAATACTGCTGTAAGAACTTGTAAACCAATGCGACGGCAGTACATCCGTCCACATCGTAGTCACCATACACCATGATGCGTTCCTTGCGCCCCATGGCTTCGTTGAGTCTTTCCACCGCGGCGTCCATGTCCTTCATAAGGAAAGGGTCGATGAGATCGTTGAGCTGCGGATGGAAGAATTTCTTTGCGTCCTCTTCCTTTATTCCGCGCTTCGCCATTATCGTCGCTATCACGGGGCTGACTTTCAGGTTGTCAATCAGTTTTTCTGCATCTTTCTTTTGTTCTGGTGTAGGTGGATCGTATTTCCATTTAAAATGCATTTATATATTCTTTTTATTTCCTTCGCGAATGTCTTTGTAGGGCATTTCAAGGCACGTAGCCTAAGCCTTCAGGCCAAAGAGCGTGTAAAGTTACGAAAATTTGCTCAAATACTTATGTTACCCGCAGGTTTTTTATATAATTTTTAGGCAAGTAGACAAGTATGCAAGTAGACGAGTAGGCAAGGGTATATGTCTCGACTTGTACGTTTCAGCAATAATCCTGTCTGTCAACAAATGGAAGCAATATCCTTGTTTGTTCGTCTGTCCGTAATTTTTTTTGAAAATATCCCTGCCAAATGTCCGAAATCCTTTTCTTTGGCGTTATATATATAAACGAGAGATGAAACCAGAAGAGTTCAACCATACATATTATCCTGCCTCTTAGACAAGAGTTGCTGTCGCGGGCCTTTGGCATGACCGGAAACGGAGAAGATGCCGAGGACCTCGTGCAGGAAGCGATGCTGAGGCTATGGAAAAGGCGCGACTCGCTGGATGCTTCAGACAATATAAAAGCACTTCTCTATACGATATTGCGCAATGCCTTCTATGACGACAGGCGCCGGCAGCAACGGCATCCTTCAGCCGAATTGTCAGAGGGTGACGCCGGTTTTGAGGAGCGAGGCGTGGAGACTCTCGACGAGATGGCACTGATACGGAATATAGTGGAACACCTTCCGCCGTTGCAGCGCCAGCTGTTCAGAATGAAAGAGATAGAGGGCTATGATGCCGGAGAGATAATGCAGATAACGGGCTGTACAGCCGACAATCTGAGAAAGAACCTCTCAAGGGCGCGTCTGAAGATAAGAGATACTTATATGAAACTGATGAAAGGAGCAAGAGATGAAAAATGATATTAATGACAACAGAACGGCTCATATTGCGGAACTGCTGGAGAAATATATCGGCGGTGAGACCACTATGGCGGAGGAAGATTTTCTGAGAACTTATTTCAGAGAACATTCGGGTGATATTCCGGCGGAATGGAAACCATACAGGGTCATGTTCTGCTTCGTGGATGCAGAGAGGAAAACGGTTCGTGACGAAACTGATGACATTGCTGCTGAAGCGAAGCCTGAAACCGCCGGCAAGACCGTCGGTCTGCACCGCAAGGTAGCCCTCTGGCTGTCGGCTGCTGCAGCTGTGGCGTTATTGTTGGTCTTTTTCCTTCCGTCGCACCAGAGTGATGCGGTGTGCTATATGGTTGAATGACTATTCCTAAAATTAGTTGACAGAATTGGATGCGATTAACTAATTAGGTTTACTACTTTTATTCAGTTCTCTGTTTTACTTTACAAGTTCTGTTAGTTGAACTGATTTGTTTTACAAGATTTCATCAGTAAACTGATTTGCTTTACTACCTTCTCGCATTCCAATTGCAAAGTTAATGATTATTCCTTTGATTAGTGCAAGAAATAAAAATATTTCGTAATTTTGCTGTCAGAAGCCGAAGAGGAAGCGAGCTCTGCTGAGGAGCAACTCGCCAGCAATAGGTTTCTGCATCACACTGAAATAGTGGTATGGGCGTTGTCTTTCGGGGCAGCGCCCATTATTTTAGGAGATGCTGTATGGCTAAGAAAAACCTATCAGCTGCCTGTGGCAGCAGGTCTGTTCCATGGATTGCACCAACACCTTTTTTGTTCTCCAACTTCTGTATGTACCGTTTCGGGAGTCTTGTATCCAATGCTCATATGCGGACGTTCTGTATTATAGAAACGTATGATACGAGTCAGTTCTTCCTTACAATTCTCTATTGACGGTATGCTCATCTTGTAGAGCCATTCTGTTTTGATGATGCCATTGGCGCGTTCTGCAATGGCATTTTCGAGAGGATCACCGCTTTGGGTCATGCTTATCATTATATTATGTGCCTTTAGCTCCTTAACGTATGCAGCACTACAGTACTGGCTTCCTCTATCAGAATGATGGATGAGACGGGATGCTGTTTCATCGTCAATTGTTGCCAGTGCCATACGCAGTGCCTCCAATGGGTATATGGTTTCCAAGGTCGGTCCTACTGCCCATCCCACAATCTTATGAGAATAGGCATCCGTGATAAGCGACAAGTAACACACACCCTCAGTTGTTTCTATGTACGTTATGTCACTGACCCATATTTCGTTAGGTCGCATGGGAACCACATCCTTTATCAAGTTGTCATACTTGTGGTAATGATGACTGGAGTCAGTTGTCTTGTAGTGACGACGTCTTTTCAACTGCACCATCAATCCATTGGCACGGAGCAATTCTATGAACGCATCTCGTCCAGGCATACGATCAGTGGATTCAAACAAGCGTTTGACGATGAGGTATAGTTTGGCACAACCAAGTCCAGGGTTATCCTTACGGTATTCTCTGGCCTTCTCCACTATCATGGTTTCTAAGGCATTATCGACAAATTCATTGTCTGGATCTTCACGGTTGTAGAACGACTGTCTGCTATAACCAAACAGCCTGCAAAGGGTATTCATCGATGCTGGTGAAGACTCTTCGCGGAGCAGACTTACTGTTTGGTGCCAGATTTTTTTCTTATTGGAATATTGAATCGTTCTTCTGCAAGGTTAATCATTGTGTCGTAGGCATGGGCACGTAGTTTCTCTAGTTCTGCCTCTTTTCTTGCTTTCTTGAGCTCTGCTTTCAATTCTCTGATCTGCTCGTCTTTACTTTTGTTTGCCATAGTGTCATCGTTGTTCTCCTGCAAAGATACTAAACGATTTTCAGAAAGATAACGACCTACCCAAGAAAACAGCACCTGAATGTTGGAAATATGATGTTTCTCAACTAATTCCTCAGGCGTATTCTCGCCTTTAAGGAAATCAAGTGCAGCAAGTACTCGATCTTCTTCATCATGAATGTAGCGAGTGGATTCTACCCATACCCATTCATACTGACCTGTCGCTTCATTTAGGACACGATCTCTTTCACGTTTTACTTTTGTTCTCATACACTTTTGTTTTAGGCATCCAAAAGTGTCAAGTTTTTTTAGGGTAAGTCAGAAGACGGAAAAGTGTACACCGACAAGCGCTTGGTGCATGCAGAAGCTGCTGAGGCATTGCGCAACGTCGGTGAAATGGCAGACGATGATCCGTTTGAGGCTATGCGGATGATGAGGTGACTTGTTGTTGGAGAATGGTGATGTATGTAGAATTTTAATGTCAATGACTATGAAACGATATTTGTTTAGACGCATGATGTTCATGGCTGTGCTTCTGATGCTTGCCGTTGCAGCGATGGGACAAAAGGGACTCAACGTTGACAATGTGTTCCAGCGATATGGCAGAGCCAAGGGATGCAAGATGGTGGTGATGGAAAACACCACGCTGCATGGCTATAAACTCAGAGTGTATAAGAGTCTGGTATACAAGAAGCTACACCATGCGGTGAAGCCATATCTCGATGCCGACAGGAAGAATGCCAAGAAGGTGCGCGAGGTAATCGACGGTGGTGAACTTGTGAGTGGATATTACATGATGAAACCTTTGCCGGGCGGTTACAACAGATACATCCTCTTCAGCTATGTGGACAGCCGTAAGGGTACGGTGATATATATAGAGGGGAAACTGTCGCCCGACGACATACTGAAACTCTGTTATTCCAAGTATTGAGGGCTGCCCTCCGGAAATCCACTGAAAAAACAACCCGTCCTGACCTTTATGAAAGGCAAAAACATTTTCACAGGATGTCAATTTGATAATAAAAAAACTTGAAATATGAAGAAATTACTATTGTTGGCTGCGTTCTTGCCGCTTTTGGGAGAGGCAGCAGAGAAAGAAGACACGATGTTTGTGGTGAAAGACAAAAAAATCGTAGTAGACGTGGATGGCAGCAAGACCAACGTCAAGGTGTTCGGCAACGACGGAGTGGAGCAGACGAAGGTCAGCGAAATGAACTTCGTGGATGGCCAGGAAGTGGAACAGGTATATGTGGGTTCGCCATTCCTGCCAACAAGCAATCTGCAGCACATCGATTTCGCCCCACGTTATCCTACGGTATGGTTCGGTATGGCAAACATCACCGGCAAGGTGTTCGGCACGAGCCAGCTCCACCACGCAAGGTTTTCAAAGTCGTTTGAATTTGGTGTCACCCCTTATTACATGTCGGTGCCGTTCAACAAGCAGAGAAGTATGGGATTCAGTATCGCAGCCCAGCTTGTGTGGAGCCACCTCTGCTTTCAGAAAGACTATGTCGTGACGGAAACCGGCGGCAAATGGGATTTCGTGAAGATGGACCAGCGAGCCGACGGCAACAATATCAACTATATGTCGTTCCGTCTGCCCATGATGTTCACCGTGGATGGCAGCTATGACTTCTATTTGGGGCTGGGACTGTCGCCCGAGATCCGTACCAATGCCTGGTATAAGATGAAAGGAAACATATCGGCAGACGAGACCTACAAGCTCAACCGTCTGGGACTTAACATGTCGGTAGTCTGGGGAATCGGTCCGCTTGTCTTCAGCGGTTCGCTGGGTCTAACGCCACTTTTCAAGACAGTCAACGGCAAGAAGGCATATCAGAACTCCTGTTCTGTAGGAGTGGATGTCCTGTCGCTCGTGAAACTCATCAACTCAAGCAAAAAGAAGAACAAGAATAAAATCGATTTCTAGAATTGATTTTTATTTTTGTAACATGTTTTTACTCTTTGTACGATATTTGCATGGCAAGACAGATGATAAAAACGACAATAGAGACAATAGACAAGTTACTAAACAATGTTATCCTACATGGCAAAGTCTGCGGATGTCATCGTCAAACGTGTCGCGGTTAATGGCACGCGTACGCATAGCCGACTTGTAGTTGTAGATGGTCTGCGTGGAATAAAAGAGCAGCGTGGCTATCTCCTGACTGTCCGTCACACCCAGTCGCATAAGGGCATAAATGCGTGCTTCCGTGGTGAGTGAGTTAGGAGAAGGCAGTTCTATTTTGGCTTCAGGCAGGAGCAAGGCGTTCAACTCGTCCACGAAGCCGGGATAGAGTTCGATGAACGCCCGATCGAATCGGGTATGGAAGGTGGTGGCTTCCTCCTCCGCCAGCTTATAGCAGTTGATGGTCTTGAGAAGATCCGCCGCCTGATTGGTCTTAATCTTACGGCTCACGAGCTTGCGGTATTCGATGAGTTTGCGGATATACACGGCGCTGATGTCCATGAACAGCCGCATGTAAGTCTCGTGTCGGTGGTTGGTGGCAATGAGTTTTTCGTTCAGTTCGGTGAGCTGTCTGTTCTGGCTTCTCACCTCACGTCGGCTTTTAGCCAGCCACTTGTTCTGCTTATATCTGAAGAAAGCCATTGCGAAGAGCACGAGCGCCATAAAGCTGACCACCGCCAGCACGCCCCTCACGATGCGCTCCTTATGCGCTAGCGCCTCTTGGTTGGCAGTGGCGATGATGGGTAGGATGCTCGAAATCTCGAGCATTCGCAGTCGGTTGTTATAGAACTTTGCGTCTTCCATCGAGCAATAAATGTATCGTGCGGCGTGTTCTGCATACTTCGGGTCCTTCTTATATAAATATGTGGAGAACTCCTGCAATGCCAGATTCTCCTTCAACGGACACACCATATCCGATATGGCAGCCTCTATGATGAATTTCTCGTAGAGCTGCGTTTTTCCCATTTCGCGATAATAGCGTGCAATACCGTATGCTGCCGACGCATGCACACGGCTGTTTACCGGGCTATGCTTAAGGGCTGTGGTGTACTGGCTGAGCACGTTCTTGCCCAAGGGATTTTCCATGAAGGCAAGTTCGGCGTTGAGATAAGCATGCAGGGCGAGGTCGTCCTTGCTGGTGGCATTGACCGTCAGTCTCAGAAAGTGATGCTTCTTATTGTGCAGGTCGTCCTTAAATTCCGACTTGTCGCAGAACGATTCCCAGTAATTGTATAGCCATGTGAAGGTGTAATAATAGTATTGTTTGAGACGTGGCGGAACGCCTTCCTTGCCAATTTCGTTTAGAAGAGATTCCGACTGGCTGTAGAGTCCGCCCGTCGACAGCACGGCAGCACGATTGATGAGGTTGAGCGTGGTGTAGTAAGCGTCATTGTCGCTCCGTGAGAGAGCCAGTCCATGGTCAGCGTAGACCAAAGCCGAGTCGTAACGATACGTATAGTATTCGCGATAGATGCTGTTGAGTATGGCTAATCGTGCCGCATTGTCATCGGCAGTCCTAAGGCGCAGCTTCAGCTGTTTCAGCTTTTCTTCCTTCTGTTTTGCATAAACGTCACGCTTCTCAATGTAGCTGTCGAGAAGTTCCAGAAGGTGTCGTTCGTCCGTGATGTCCGTAGTGGCCAATGTCTGTTTTGCCATAGCAGACACGGGCATAAGGATAAGAAGAATGAAAAGAAACAGTTGCATAACTATGTTTTTTAGGTTTTACGCAGCAAATTTAGCATTTATATCCGAAATAAAACTATCTACTTTGATAAAAAATGTAAACCAACGAACATCTTGTATATTAGCAAGTTATGCTTTTACATCTTCTCATTTTTATCTACTTTGCGTTTACGCAAGCATACATTCTGCCGATATAGCAAGTAATTTTGCAACCGAAAACAAAAACGCATCAAACATATGAACCTTAAACTCAAAACATTCTCTTTTGCCCTTATGGCTTCAGCCTCGGCGGGCATGTATGCACAAACGCATACAGAAAACAATTCTGCAAACGATTCGGAGCAGCCAAAGAAGGAAGAGCGCAACGTCATGCTCAATGCAGCCGACGCCAACAAGCCGCGCGAAATCCAGATAGGTCTGCCGAGTGAGGACGTCACCGTGTATGAGAACGGCTTGCCAGCCGTCTATTCTTCGTCCGTGCACAAGCTGTCCGCCCACTGGCGCAGCGACGCTTCACTTAAAGGCACCGACCTTATGACGCCCTCTGAGAGCGCCATCAAGACCGGCAACATCGCCTATGCCGTTTCGGCTTTCAGCGAGTTGGGCGATAAGAAGTTCAGCGGAAAGCTCAACTATAAGGCCAATCACTTCGGCATGCAGAACTTCGACCTCAACCTCTCCGGTGGCATCGGCAACCGCTGGCTCTACACCGCCGGCATGTATCAGAACTTCGATCCGGGCAGCTTCAAGCTCCGCTTCACCGATTACGCCGACCGCACGCAGATTTATCACTTTGGTCTGACCCGCATCCTCGGCGACGGCAAGGGCAGAATCTCCTTATTATATAAGTATTCTAACAGCAAGAATCCCGGCAACTTCGCCAATGCCGCTCCCTTCATCTATGCCGGTGACGGCAGCATCAAGAAACTTGCCGGTTTCGATCCGGGCCTCGACTCGTACGTTCAGCGCCAGGGATTGTTCAGATATCTCAACACCAAGACGGGCAAGATGGAGACATGGAACATGACCGACGTCAGCGACAACCACGCCAACGAGGTGGCATTGATAAGCCAGTATCAGTTTGACAACGGCTGGCTGTGGAAACTCAACGCCAAATACATGGACGCTCCACGTGCCAACTACGTGGACTATGGAGGCAGCACAATCTCAGAGGTGAGCGAGGCAGACGGCTATCAGCTCTCCGACGGTACGGCATACAGCGGCCTCATAGAGGGTCGTCGCACGTGGCTCCACTTCGGAAAGGTGAGCAACGCCCTGCTGACCACGGAGATGAGCAAGCAGATTGGCAACCATAAGGTGATGATAGGCTTAAACGAATGGTATTACCATCTCAATTATTATTCGTCATCATTCCAGTGGGCTGGCACCGTGGAGGCTTATCCGTGCACCCTCAGCCAGATGTACGTCAATCCGCTCGACCCCACGCAGACCGCCCGTCGCTCTGAGACTTTCGGCTATAACGAGCTAAGCCCTGAATATACGAAGGGTTCGGAGAACAAGCTGGCGCTCTATTTCACCGACGAATGGAGAGTTTCGCCGAAGTTCAAGGTGTTCTATGGCGGACGTCTGGAGTATTACCGCATGGCTGCCGACCAGATAGCCACATCACGCTTCAGCGGTTTCCATCTTGGCAACTACAACACTTACTCCACCGCTGCCGACGGTTCTGTCGTGGCTGCCGAGCACAGCATCGCACCAGCCAACGTCACGAAGGACAAGCTCAACTATGCTGCGACATTGCAGATGACATATAACGTCACCAATCAGTTCGGTCTTACAGCCGACGCCACCATGGCCACCCGCTTCCCGCGCATCAGCGAATATGCCGGAACCGGCCCTACAGAAGAGCAGTATAAGCGTGTGACCATCCCGTTGGTACGTGGCGGAATATTCTACAGAAACAACTGGATTGACCTCTCATCGATGGTGACATACATATCGAAGAGCAACAACATCGACCAGCAGAACCTCACGAAGCCCGGCACATCAGAGGGCAAGACCGTGCTGCTCATCTACAACATCCAGACTTTGGGGTGGACCACGTCAGCCGAGATCACTCCGTTCAAGAACTTCCACATGCACGCCCTCTTCACTTACCAGAAGCCGGTGTATAAGAACTATAACGCCAGCGTGACGTTCAGCGACGGTCAGACCATGAACGTCAATGCCAACAACAAGATAGTGAAGGAGATACCGCAGGTGCTCATCGAGCTGGATCCCAAGTATGACATCACCAAGAACCTCAACGCATGGCTCAGCTTCCGCTACTTCGGCAAGACCTACGCCAACCTTCAGGAGGCGCTCTACTTCAACGGTCACTGGGAGACGTTCGGCGGCATCAACTGGAATGTCAACAAGAATCTCAGCCTCGGCGTGAGCGTCGTCAACTTCTTGAATGAGAAGGGAGCCAAGGGAACCATCAGCGGCTCGGAGCTTATCACGAAGGAAGAGGCTGGCAAGTATGCCGGCAAGTATATGAGCGGCAACTATCTGCGTCCGTTCACAGTGGAGTTCAGTGCAGGCATCAAGTTCTGATGATGTAAGAAAGAGCAAGAACAAGAATTATCTACCAATAATAAACCCATACAACAATGAGAAAATCATTAATGCTGATTGCGGCAATGTGTATGACCTCGGTCATGACATTCGCCCAAAAGACCATCCGTGTGTCAACGGACAAGACCGACCTCGTGATGAAAGTTTCGCCGAAGGGCCGCCTCTATCAGGTTTATCTCGGCGACAAGATGCTTAATCCGTCTGACTATGACAACCTCAAGTGGGACGTGTATGCGGCTTCGGACGTAGCCGTCAGCCAGCGCGGACACGAGGTGTATGCCACATCAGGCGCCGAGGACTACTTCGAGCCAGCCGTAGCCGTAACCCACGCCGACGGCAATATGACCACCTATCTGTATTATCAGTCGTCTGAGCAGAGAGCCGTCAAGGGTGGCACGGAGACCATAATCACTCTTCAGGACAAGGTTTATCCTCTGACCGTGAAGCTCCATTACGTGGCATACGCCAAGGAGAACGTCATCAAGGCTTGGAGCGAGATATCACACAAGGAGAAGTCGCCCATCACATTGTGGCGCTATAGCTCGACGATGCTCTACTTTAACGCCAACAAGTACTTCCTCACCAACTATCATAGCGACTGGGCAAAGGAGGGACAGCCCGAGACCACGCAGCTGAGCACCGGCAAGAAAATCATCGACACCAAGCTCGGCACACGTGCAGCCATGCACGCCGAGCCCTTCTTCGAGTTGGGCTTCGACGAGCCAGCAAAGGAGAACGAGGGCAAGGTGATGCTCGGCACGATAGGATGGCCCGGCAATTTCCGCTTCACCTTCGAGGTGGACAACGTGGGTGCGCTCCGTGTTATCCCCGCCATCAATCCTTATGCCTCAGACTATAAGCTGAAAGCGGGCGAGGTGTTCACGACGCCTGAATTTATCTTCGCCATGAGCGACAACGGCATGGGAGAGGCATCACGCAACCTGCACAACTGGGCACGCCAGTATCAGGTGAACATGGGCATGGACGACCGCCTCACACTCCTCAACAACTGGGAGAACACGGGCTTCGACTTTAATCAGCAGAGCCTCGCCGAGCTGATGAAGGACGCCAAGGATCTGGGCGTGGACATGTTCTTGCTGGACGACGGATGGTTCGCCAACAAGTATCCGCGCAAGGACGACCATGCCGGACTGGGCGACTGGGACGCCACGAAGAGCAAGCTGCCCGAAGGCATACCTGGAATGGTGAGAGACGCAAAGAAGGCTGGAGTGAAGTTCGGAATATGGATAGAGCCGGAGATGGTCAATCCCAAGAGCGAACTCTTCGAGAAACATCCCGACTGGGTGATAACGCAGCCACAGCGCGACACATATTATTATCGCAACCAGCTGGTGCTCGACATCAGCAATCCCAAGGTGCAGGATTATGTGTTCGGCATTGTGGACCGCATCATGACCGAGAATCCCGACGTGGCTTACTTTAAGTGGGACTGCAACAGCGTCATCACTAACATCTATTCGCCCTACCACAAGCAGAATCAGGGCAACTTCTACATCGACCACGTGCGTGGTATCTACAATGTGCTCACACGCATTCACAAGAAGTATCCGAAGCTGCCTATGATGCTCTGCTCAGGCGGTGGCGGCAGAATGGACTACGAGATGCTGAAGTACTTCACCGAGTTCTGGTGCTCAGACGACACCGACCCGTACGAGCGCCTCTACATCCAGTGGAGCCTGTCGAAGTTCTTCCCTGCAAAGACAATGGGATCGCATGTGACAAACTGGAACAAGAACACGTCCGTGAAGTTCCGCACCGACGTATGCAGCTCATGCAAGCTTGGCTTCGACATCGACCTCAAGTCGCTCTCTGCTGACGACTATAAGTTTGTGCAGCAGGCAGTAAAGAACTACAACAGTATGAAGCCGATGATTCTGGAGGGCGACCAGTATCGCCTTGTGTCGCCCTACGAGGGCAGCCATTGCGCCATCAATTATGTCAGCAAGGACAAGCAGCGTGCCGTGCTCTTCGCCTACGACCTGCATCCTCGCTATAAGGAGCCGCAGCAGAACGTGAAGCTGCAGGGCTTGGACGCCAGCAAGACATACACCGTAAAGGAGACTAACCTGATGCCGGGCAAGCAGTCGGAGCTGGAGTGTGACGGCAAGCAGTATAGCGGCGACTATCTGATGAAGGTAGGTCTGAGCGTGTTCACGGCGCAGGACGGCATCAGCCATGTGCTGACGCTGGAGTAAGCAGACGCAGACAATACAGAAAAGCATCAACTGTTTCTTAGACAAGAAGACATGAAGAACATGTTTTTCTTGATAACCTTGTGTTTTGTTTGTTTTTTCTGATTATGGGCGCGTGCTGTGCACAAATAAAAGGGTTTACGTTAGGTTGTCGAGAACTGGTTCTCGTAAGACCTAATGTAAACCCTTTTATTTAAATCCGATAGGATTTGTGCCCATAAGCGGACTGTGGATTAAGGTCTTTGTCAAAGCACTGCCTTACCTATATAATTCATAGGAACAAAAAAAAGAAGCGTTTATTTTTGTCATCTCGACAAATCAGAAGATACTTCAAGCTTGAGTACAAAGCAGGAACGTGGAAGCATGCACAGCGTGTTATAGCAAAGATTGAAGTGTCAGCCGAAGGGACCAATATCCGTTTTGTCGTCACCAGCAATAGGAACAATTCAGTTGAGACCATCTACAAACGTTACTGCAGACGTGGTGAAATGGAACTGTGGATAAAAGACCTGAAGTACTTCAAGGCTGACCGCATGTCGTGCAACACCTACCGAACGAACTATTTCCGACAGTTCCTCTATGCGGCCGCATTTGTCAAGGCCCACAGTATGAAGCACACCATCTTCAAGAACACTCAGGTGGAGAGGTTTAAACCTTATTCTAATTCGTCGAACTCACGTTACTTACTTGGTGTTCATACTTGTTAATCTTGCCTAAAATATGCGTTTGCATCATACAACATACCCCTTTTCCTTGTACCTTTGTATAGTATGAGAGCTCGAAAACGTGATAATTGGGGTGCTGCGCATGCTCGAAAACGTGATAATTGGGGTGCTGCGCATGCTCGAAAACGTGATGATTAGGATGTTTTGCATGCTCGAAAACGTGATAATTGGGGTGCTGCGCATGCTCGAAAACGTGATAATTAGGATGTTTTGCATGCTCGAAAACGTGATAAGAACTATTGTTGTTCATTATTAATGTAAGGAATAATTATGAAGAGGAAGATCTATAACGAGATGCTTCTGTGGAAGCAGAATGCTCAAGGAAAGTCTGCTTTAATGATAGATGGAGCTCGTCGAATAGGTAAAAGCTATATTGTTGAAGAATTTGCCAAGAATGAATATAAGTCATATATTTTGGTAGATTTCAATAATGCAGATGATAACTTGATAGAAATCTTTGATAAGTATCTGAGGAATTTAGATGTATTCTTCAGCTATCTTGCTTTGTATTATAATGTCACGTTATATCCTCGTGATACGGTTATTGTATTTGATGAAGTTCAGCTTTGTCCTAAGGCGCGTGCAGCTATTAAATATTTGGTAAAAGATGGGCGTTATGATTATATCGAGACAGGTTCTCTGGTAAGCATCAATAGGAATGTGAAAGATATAGTTATTCCGTCGGAAGAACATCGTATTAATATGTTTCCTATGGATTTTGAAGAATTTCTTTGGGCTGTAGGAGATGAGCAGCTAATGCCATTTATTCGTATGTGCTTTGAAAAGAAACAAAAGCTTGGTCCTCTACATCGTAAGGCTATGAGCCATTTTAGGCATTATATGATAGTTGGAGGAATGCCACAAGCTGTAGCGGAATATGTAGAAACCAATGATTTTATGAAGGTCGATATGGTGAAGCGTAATATCCTTTCACTCTATAAGGCTGATATAGAGAAATATGCTGTTGGCAACGAAATTAAGGTAAAGGCTATTTTTGATGAGATACCATCTGCTTTGAGTAGGCATGAAAAGAAATTCCGCTTGGCATCAATTAGCAATAAGGCGCGTTATCGTGAATATGAATCTTCATTCTTTTGGTTAGCTGAGTCAAGGGTGGTGAATATCTGTTACAACTCTACAGCTCCAGATATTGGTTTGAGAATGAATGAGGAACGAACAACGTTGAAGTGCTATATGGCTGATACAGGTCTTTTGATAAGTCATGCTTTTAATCTTAAGACTATTATGGGGAATGAGCTTTATCTGAAATTGGCTTTAGGTAAACTTGAGGTTAACGAAGGTATGTTGGTAGAGAATGTTGTGGCGCAGATGTTGAAAGCATCAGGGCATGAATTGTTTTTCTATTCTAATAATTCTAAAAATAGTGCAGAAGATAGAATGGAGATAGACTTCTTGGTTTCTAAACCTGTTATAACAAATCGCCATAACATATCCCCTATAGAAGTTAAATCTTCTAATAGCTATACGATAACATCATTAAACAAGTTGAGAACTAAGTTTGCTCCGATGCTAGCCGAATCGTATGTACTTCATCCTGCAGATGTTGAAGTTAAAGATGGAGTTGTGTATCTTCCTCTGTTCATGGCGAGTCTATTATAGATGTTGGTACCCAAAACTCTGCAATGATCGTTCTTGCAATTTATTGGGCAGACGTCTGACTGCAATTGTGCCCATCCGGGGCAAGCAGCGTGCCCATGATGGGCAAGCAGCGTGCCCCGGTTGGGCAAGCAGCTTACCCCACTTGGGCAACATCAATGCCCCGAATGTGCCCGTTGATGCCCAAAACAGAAATCAAAGTGTTCTTTGGATGAAACAGGATATGGAACTACTCGGTTTGGCAGGTCTTGGCGCGAAAGAAACTGTTGTCGTTGTGTGTGGATAGTCTGGAAGTGATGATACTTCGGCTTTCAAAATGATACTTCTATGATACTTTTCTGTAAAGAAACAAGAAAAGTATCATTCTTCCAAGTCTTTATAAACCAGAGACTTGACGGTAAAATAACGGCAGAAAATGATACTATGACACTTTTTTTCGGGAAAACACTTTTATCTCCAATAGGTCATAATGGCTTGCATGGACATATAGTGAGTTGGAGAGTGCTGACGATTTGACCATGCGGACGATAACGACCGACTTGCATTGACATGTGGTAAGTAGGAGAGAGGCGTGTGGATATTGAAGAGTGGTGGGCGTTTATATGGGAAAACAAAAGAAAATCCCCGGTACAAGAGCGTTTGTTGCAGCTTGTGCCGGGGATTGTGTATTCCGTTTATCCGTTTGTCATCGTTTGAACTTCCGGTAAATCTTCCATGCGAACAAGGCACCGTCGATGATGCCGACGCTCGAGCTGAGGACGCTCGACAGAGTGAAACCTTTCTGTCTGGTCTTCTTCTCCGGCTTGAACATCGCGTTCCATAGCAGACCAATTTCTTTCTGGTCTTTGTTCATTCCTTTGAGCAACTCTTCACGGCGAGCCGCGATGTCGTCCAATGAATGGAAATGCTGTTGGTGGTTCTGAGTCTTGTCCATAAGCTATCTGTCCATTAAAACATCGGTGAGGAATTTCACCAACGGACGCTCCACGAGCGGTTTTCTGAATAGGAGGAACAGTAGGAAGGCAACCAGATAGAATGCCCCCACCACGCAGAAGGCTCCAGCATACCCGATGCAGTCGGACAGCCATACCGTGGCGGCGAGCGAGAAGAATATCAGTGTCATGATGATTATGAGAGCCAATACCGCCACTATCACGAGTGCCGTTATCAGTCTGACAGACTTCTCTATCGCTCCGAGCTTTATGTATTCGCACTGAAGGCCGAAGTAATGACGGGCTAACTCCACGAGTCTGCCTATTATGCCGATGTTCCTATCACTTGAAAACATCAATGTCCTTGGATTTAGTTATAGTTCGTTTACCTTGTTCTTTGTCCATCCGCCAAGCGTGGCAGATGGCTGGAGGCAGGTGTTATACCTCCTCAGATTCAGCTGCCGCATCCTGGATGTCGTCAGCCAAGTCACCCATTTCCTTGCGTGTCAGCTTGATGCTATGGCGCTTGCAGAAGTCGTCGATGGCGTCAGTGATTTTCTCTCTTGTATCGGTACCCTTTTCTGGGGCGAGTAATAGACCGAGTGCTGTTCCTGCCAGAGCTCCGCCGAGGAATGCTCCGATGTAACCTAATGCTTTCATAATCTTCAGATGTTAAAAATTAGACTAAATGTTATTGTGAAAGCAAATATAGTGCTTTTTTTTGTATCGGCAATGCCTTTTTACTATTTTTTTGCCCGCTGAAGAGATAAAGAAGGTATTTAACAAACTTTGTGTGCCGCAATCTCTTTATTTACACCTAATTTATTTAACTTTGCAGAGATTTTGAAAAATAAGAATGTATAACCAAACAATATAACTGAAATGAAGAAATATACTATAATCTGCGCAAGCCTTTTCCTGGCTGTTGCATTCACAAGCTGTGGTTCGTCTGAGAAAGCATACAGAAAGATGTATGAAAAGGCACAGGCTGCCGAAAACAAGACCGCTACAGAACAGCCTACAGAAGAAGTTGCAGTAGTGACTCCAGTTGTGGAGAAGCCAGCCAACGAGACAGTTGTCGTTGACAATACCGACAATGTGCCGGTGCGTCAGGGCAAATACTCTGTGATAAGCGGTGCCGGACTGAAGTCGTTCAGCGTTGTGGTAGGCTCTTTCTCTGTGCAGGCAAATGCAGAGGGAATGCAGGGACAGCTCAACAACAAGGGCTATGCCGCACAGGTGGCTTACGACTCGGCTACAAGGATGTATCGTGTGGTGGCAACTACATTCGATACCAAGAACGAGGCTGTGCAGAGCCGCAACCAGTTGAGAAGCCAGTATCCGGACGCATGGCTGCTCTATAACCAGCAGTAATCAGAACCGTGGCACGCATACTGTCGATAGACTACGGAAAGAAACGCACCGGACTTGCCGTGACCGACCCCCTGCAGATCATTGCAGGAGGGCTTGCCACAGTGCCTACGGCGCAGCTCTACGACTATCTCGTGAAATACATCAGCGAGGAGAGCGTGGAGCTGATTGTCATCGGCGAACCGCGGCAGCCGAATGGCGAGCCGAGCGAGAACCTGGCGAGGGTGAGACAGTTTGTGGCGCGCTGGAAAAACCATCAGCAGGTGCCTATCATATACTATGACGAGCGTTTCACATCGGTGCTTGCACACAAGGCGATGATAGACGGCGGACTGAAAAAGAAGGCGCGTCAGAACAAAGCGCTCGTAGATGAAATAAGCGCAACAATAATATTACAAAGCTTTTTGGAGTCAAAGAGATGATTTTACCTATATATATATACGGACAGCCGGTATTGAGAAAAGAATCGGCTGATATTGGGAAAGACTATCCCAATCTGAAGGAACTGTTGGCAAACATGTTCGAGACGATGGAGGAGGCTAACGGCGTGGGACTTGCCGCACCGCAGATAGGACTGAACATCAGGGTTGTGGTAATCGACCTCGATGTGCTGTCGGAAGATTTTCCCGAATACAAGGGATTCAAGAAGGGATTCATCAATCCACATATCATAGAATACGACGAAACGAATACGGAGAGCCTGGAGGAAGGATGTCTCTCGCTGCCTGGCATCCAGGAGAAAGTGACACGTCCTACACGCATCCATGTGCAGTATCTCGACGAAGACCTCAACGAGCACGATGAGTGGGTGGAGGGATATCTGGCCCGTGTCATGCAGCACGAGTTCGACCATCTCGACGCCAAGATGTTCATCGACCGCATCTCTCCGCTGAGAAAGCAGCTCATCAAGAGCAAACTGAAGGCTCTCTTGCAGGGACGCTACCGCTGCAGCTACCGCACAAAGGCGGCAAGACGCTGATGCGGGGCTCGATGAGCCGTCGTTTTGACGAAGATATTCTTTTAGAACAACAGACACGTAATCCTCATGCTACTATGCGCAAGATACTCTTATTGGTATTATGTTTCGCCTCGTTGGCCTTTGCCAGGGCGCAATACAACATCGACAGATTGATAAGGGTAGGGCAGAGCGCATTGTATTATGAGGATTATGTCTTGTCTATACAGTATTTCAGCCGTGCCATAGCCTCAAAGCCATATCTCTACGAGCCGTGGCTGGGAAGAGGCGAGGCGAAGTTCAGGCTCGACGACTATGTGGGGGCCGAGGCCGACTGCACCGAGGCGATAAGACTGAACCCCTATGTGCCGGTGATTTACGAGCTGAGGGGACTCTGCCGCATCAAGCAGAACAATTTCTCTGGAGCCATAGCCGACTACGACAAGACGATAGAATACGAGCCGGACAACAAGAACCTGTGGTATAACAGGGTGTTGTGTAAGCTGGAGGACAAGGATTATGACAAGGCATCGGCAGATCTCGACGTGATGATGAGGCGCTGGCCTAAATATTCACAGGCGTTCAGACTCAAGGCAGAACTGTGTCTGCAACAGAAAGACACTCTGCAAGGAAGCCAGTATCTGGACAAGAGCCTGGAACTCAACCCATACGACGGTGAGGCATGGGCGACACGCTCGATGATAAGTCTGGCTAAGTCAGAATGGAAAGACGCTGAGCAGCAGCTCTCCAAGGCAATACATCTGAAACCAAGCATGGCGGGATATTATGTGAACCGTGCGTTGGCAAGATACAATATCAACAACCTGCGTGGAGCGCTGGCGGATTACGACAAGGCAATTGAACTGGAGCCGAACAATTTCCTGGCACACTACAACCGAGGACAGCTGCGTGTGCAGGTGGGCGACGACAACAGGGCGGTGGAGGACTTCGACTTCATAATCCGTCTTGAACCAGGCAACGTGATGGCTATCTACAACCGTGCGCTGCTGCGTGAGCGCATTGGAAACCTGAGAGGTGCGATTGCCGACTATTCCACATTGATATCACAATTCCCCAATTTCTGGGTAGGACTCAGCAACCGTGCCCGCTGCTACCGCCGTCTCGGCATGACGGCGAAGGCAGAGCTCGATGAGTTCCGCATCTTCAAGGCGCAGAACGACAAGTCGAATGGCTATCAGCCACGTTGGAGCAAGAAGAAGATACGTGATGTGAGAAAGAGAAGCGAGATAAACTTCGACAAATACAACCAGCTCGTGGTTGACGACAAGGCAGAGGTGGACCATGAGTATGAAAACTCCTACAGAGGAAAGGTGCAGAACCGCCACCTCGATGTGGAGTATATGCCGATGTACCAGCTCTCGTTCATCCAGTACAACAACGGCGTGAAGTCGTATGTCGCTTCAGATGAAATCGTTGACCGTTTCAACAAGGAAATGGCAGAGAAGTCAGACGCCACGATACACAATGCCAGCTTGCCACTACAGATAACCTGTAATCCGAAGAGCCTCGACGAGGAAACATCGAAGCGCTATCTCGTGATGATAGACTCGCTGAGCGATATGATACAGAAATCGAAGGACCTGCGTGGCGACAAGGGGTATCTGCTCAAAAGGGCTGTGGCGTATTGCGTGACCCAGAATTATTACGATGCAGAAAACGACCTTTCGGCATATCTGCAGATAGACAGCACCTCGGTACTCGCATATTGGCAGAGGGCGGTATGTCTGACGATGTTGAGGACATTCGATGCGTCGATGGGAGGCAAACCGATGTTCAGTGAGCAGAAGGCTATCGACGACCTTGCCAAAGCGATAAGTCTCGACGGCAACAACGCATATCTTTATTACGACAGGGCAAACCTGTATGCCGCATCCAAAAACTATGGCAAGGCGCTGGCAGACTACGACAAGGCCATCTCCATTGACGGCAGACTGGCAGAGGCTTACTATAACAGAGGAATGGTGAGGGTGTTTGCCGGAAATGTGGAACAGGGAGTGGCAGACCTCAGCAAAGCTGGCGAACTGGGACTCGTGGATGCCTATGTGGCAATAAAGAAATATGGAAACAAGAAGGGAAAATGATAGATGAAGACATATTTAACGTATGTTCTTTCTTCGTTTCACAGGAAAATAGTAATTTTGCACTTGTTAAAACAATCGCGGGTATTCGTATCACTCGCTAAAAACAAATAAATACAATTATGATTAAAATCACATTTCCAGACGGAACTGTTCGTGAGTATGAACAGGGCGTGACTGGTCTGCAGATTGCAGAGAGCATTTCGCCGGCTTTGGCCCGCAACGTATTGGCTTGCGGCGTGAATGGCGAAACGGTAGAGTTGAACCGTCCTATCAACGAGGATGCAAAGGTAACATTGTACAAGTGGGAAGACGAAGAAGGCAAACACGCCTTCTGGCACACATCAGCCCACCTGTTGGCTGAAGCGCTCCAGGAGTTGTACCCTGGAATCCAGTTCGGTTTCGGACCTGCTGTAGATAATGGATTCTTCTATGATGTTATGCCGAAAGACGGTGTAGTGATCAAGGAGGGAGACTTCGACAAGATTGAGAAGAAGATGAAGGAGCTCGCGGCTAAAGACGAGCTGCTCGTGCGTAAGGAGGTTTCAAAGGCAGACGCCCTGAAGGAATTCAAGGCAGACGGTCAGGAATACAAATACGAGCACATCGACCAAGACCTTGAGGACGGTACCATCACCACATACACACAGGGCCATTTCACAGACCTCTGTAAGGGTCCCCACCTTGTGAGCACTGGTGCCATCAAGGCAATCAAGATAACAAGCGTTGCCGGAGCCTTCTGGCGTGGCGATGCCAAGCGTGAGCAGATGACACGAATCTACGGTATCACTTTCCCAAAGAAGAAGATGCTCGACGAATATCTCGTGATGCTCGAAGAGGCAAAGAAGCGCGACCACAGAAAGATAGGCAAGGAGATGGAACTCTTCATGTTCTCAGAGCGTGTGGGCAAGGGACTTCCTATTTGGCTGCCGAAGGGAACACAGCTGCGTCTGCGTCTTCAGGAGCTGCTTCGCACTCTCCTGAAACCATATAACTATCAGGAGGTAATTACTCCGGGAATCGGCGGAAAGAGCCTTTATGTTACTTCTGGCCACTATGCACACTATGGCAAGGACGCCTTCCAGCCAATCCACACTCCAGAGGAGGATGAGGAGTATATGCTGAAGCCGATGAACTGTCCGCACCATTGTGAGGTATATGCCCGCAAACCACGTTCATACAAGGATCTGCCATTGCGTATCGCAGAGTTCGGTACGGTGTTCCGCTATGAGAAGAGCGGTGAGCTGCATGGATTGACACGTGTGCGTACGTTTACACAGGACGATGCCCACATATTCGTGCGTCCGGACCAGGTGAAGAAAGAGTTCGAAAACGTGATCGACGTAATCCTCAAGGTGTTTAACATCTTTGGATTCAAGGACTACGAGGCTCAGATTTCACTTCGTGACCCAAAGGACACAGAGAAATATATCGGCGACGATCAGAATTGGGAAGACAGCCAGAATGCCATCCGCGAGGCTTGTCGCGAGAAGGGTCTTCAGTGCCGTGAGGAAGAAGGCGAGGCTGCGTTCTACGGACCAAAGCTCGACTTCATGGTGAAGGATGCCATCGGACGCAGATGGCAGCTCGGAACAATCCAGGTGGACTACAACCTGCCGGAGCGTTTCAAACTGGAATATACAGCAGAGGACAACTCTAAGAAGACTCCGGTAATGATACACCGTGCACCATTCGGCTCGCTGGAGCGTTTCACCGCCGTGCTCATCGAGCATACCGCAGGTCATTTCCCACTCTGGCTCACACCAGACCAGGTGGCTATCCTGCCAATCTCAGAGAAGTATAACGAATACGCAAATAATCTTGCCAAGTATCTTGACGGCAAGGGCGTGCGTGCAAAGGTTGACGACCGCAACGAGAAGATTGGACGCAAGATTCGCGACAACGAGATGAAGCGCATCCCATACATGCTCGTAGTGGGAGAGAAGGAGCAGGCCGAGGGTACTGTTGCCGTGCGTAAGCAGGGCGGTGGCGACCAGGGCGTGATGAGCAAGGAAGACTTCGCCAAGAAGATAAACGACGAAGTGGCTGAGATGCTTAAAGGCTTGACATTGTAATGAGTTCGTTGCGGCGCTGCCGCACAAGGATATGGAGAATGGGCGTTTGCGATTATTCGTGAGCGCCCATTTGAATTGAATGATGTGTAGATTGTCTTCAGATTTCTGTTACTTATACCAGTCTTGCCAAATCTGTAGTTTTGGCTTCTTGAATCGGGCTTCTAAGTAAGCTGTGCGGTAATTATGTTCAGAATGCCGCCATTCGAGTCGGACTTATGTCTGCAATCCTGCAATTTGGTATAAAGTGATGAAAATTAAACACTTCTGAAAGAGGTATTTACCACAAAATGCAAAAAAACCGAAATATATTTCCGTATGCCGCCAAAAACTCGTATATTTGCAAGCCCAAAAGTAAGGACAAAGATATATAAAACAATAACGTATAAAATAAAATGACAAAAGCAGACATTATAGAAGAAATTGTTGCTTCTACAGGTGTGGCAAGAAAAGATGCAGCCACTACTGTCGAGGCATTTATGGAAGCTATCAAAAACAGTTTGTTGGAGAGAAAGGAAAATGTTTACTTGAGAGGTTTCGGTAGCTTTATCGTGAAGCACCGTGCAGAGAAGACAGCAAGAAACATCTCTAAGAACACAACAATTGTGATTGCAGCCCACGACTTCCCAAGTTTCAAGCCTGCCAAAAGCTTCGTCAGCAAAATGAAGGGCGAAGAGTAAGAAAGATATTATTAACAACATTATATTAAACAATTAAAAAACAATAAGATTATGCCAAACGGTAAGAAGAAAAAGGGCCACAAGATGGCTACTCACAAGCGTAAGAAAAGATTAAGAAAGAACAGACATAAGAGCAAGTAAGACTAACTGCAGAGTTAGTGCTCAATGGAAGGTCTATTCGGACTGGGCATGTCAATCAATGCAGCAATCATCAAGAACGCGTATTTATTGACATGCCCTTATTTTATCAATCAAGTTTTTGTATTTAGGACATGACAAGCGAATTAGTAATCGACGTTCAACAGAAAGAAATCTCCATCGCCCTTCTTGAAGACAAGAATCTCGTGGAGTATCAGAACGAGCCGAGGTCGGCGTCGTTTTCTGTTGGAAACATCTACGTGGCAAAAGTCAAGAAGCTGATGCCGGGCTTGAATGCAAGCTTTGTAGATGTGGGCTATGAGCGTGATGCCTTTCTACACTATCTTGACCTCGGGAGTCAGTTCAACTCCTATGAAAAGTATATCAAACAGGTACAGAGCGACAGAAAGAAACTTTATCCCTTTGCCAAGGCGATGAGACTGCCCGACTTGAAGAAGGACGGCTCAGTGCAGAGCGAATTGCAGCAGGGACAGGAGGTACTGGTGCAAATCGTAAAAGAACCCATTTCAACGAAGGGACCGCGACTGACATGCGAATTGAGTTTCGCCGGACGTTACCTGGTCCTTATTCCATTTGATGATAAAGTTTCTGTTTCATCCAAAATTAAAAGCGGCGAGGAAAGGGCAAGACTCAAACAGCTCATCCACAGCATCAAGCCAAAGAACGTGGGCGTTATTGTGCGCACCGTGGCTGAGGGAAAGCGTGTGGCTGAACTGGACACAGAGCTGAAGGTACTGATGAAGCGGTGGGAGGACGCTATCAAGAAAGTACAGGAAACCCAAAAACGCCCGCAGTTGGTTTACGAAGAGACAAGCCGCGTCGTAGCAATGCTCCGCGACCTCTTCAACCCCTCGTACGAAAACATCTACGTGAATGACGAGGAGGTGTATAAGGAGGTGAAGCATTATGTAACGCTCATCGCTCCTGAGAAAGCAAACATCGTGAAGCTTTACAAGGGAACGGTGCCTATCTTTGACAACTTCAACGTAACAAAGCAGATCAAGTCGAGCTTCGGAAAGATTGTAAACTATAAGCATGGTGCTTATCTTATCATAGAACACACCGAAGCCCTTCATGTCGTTGATGTGAACAGCGGAAACCGCACACGTTCAAACAACGGACAGGAGGCTAATGCACTTGACGTGAACCTCGGAGCTGCTGATGAGCTGGCCCGCCAGTTGCGTCTTCGCGATATGGGCGGCATCATCGTGGTGGACTTCATCGACATGAGTCTTGCCGAGGACCGTCAGATTCTTTATGAACGCATGTGCAAGAACATGCAGAAAGACCGTGCACGCCACAATATCCTGCCGCTGAGCAAGTTCGGACTGATGCAGATAACGCGTCAGCGTGTGCGTCCAGCCATGGATGTCAATGTGGAAGAGACCTGCCCTACATGCTTTGGAAAGGGAAAGATAAAGTCGAGCATACTTTTCACAGACCAGTTGGAGAACAAAATTGACAAGTTGGTCAACAAGATAGGAATAAAGAATTTCTATCTTCACGTACATCCGTATGTGGCTGCTTATATCAATCAGGGTATTTTCAGCCTTAAGCGTAAGTGGCAGATGAAATACGGATTTGGCGTACATGTCGTTTCTTCTCAGAAGATGGCTTTCTTGCAGTATGAATTCTATGACAGCAAGAAAGAGTTCATCGACATGAAGGAAGAGAGCGAGACGATGTAACAAGCGTAAAAGTAGTACAATCATTGTGCGGCATCATACAGCCGTAGCTGATAGGAAAGGCAAAAAACTTACAACAAAAAAATCGGGAAGCGGACCAATTGTCCTGCTTCCCGAATTTTTTGTTATTGTAGTTATCCTGTTGAATCAGATACCGAGTTTCTTTCTAATATCCTTAGGAATGGCGTTCTTGTTAACCATGAAGTCCATAACCTTGTAAGCGCTGAAAGTCTTTGTCATATACCAGATTCCCTTGTAGTCGCCATACTCACCCCAAGAGTTCTTGATCATATAGTATTCCTTGCCGTTCTGGTCTTTTGCCAGACCGAAGAGGTGCATACCGTGGTCGTCTGTTGTCTCCCAATTGTCGAAAGCCTCCTGGCGCATCTCCTGTGTGAGCTTAACCTCAGGAGTGTTTACACCGAGAGAGTCGAGGAGATTTGTCTTCTGAGACTGAGTGAGCTTGAGCCATTTTGCAGCATCGCTTCCAGAAAGGCTCTGAACAGCCTTTGTGTCGATGGCAACAGCGAGACCCTGACGTGTGAAGCCCTGCTCTGAAACGTCGCCACCCCACATTACGCTGTAACCATTGTTGATAGCGTTGTCGATGATGCGGTTGATGTCCTCAACAGGAACGTTGTAGCTCATACCCCAGCGCCAGTTGTCCTGTACCTCTACAGCGAATGGCTTGTAGAATGGGTGGTGAGTGTAGCTTGTGATGCTTACATAGTCGTTCCAATCCAGACCGAAGCTGTCAGCGAATGTTCTTGGAGTGTAGGTCTTTCCCTCATACTTGAAAGACTCTGGGCACTTGCCGAGATAAGTGTCGAGGATAGCCTGCAGACCTTTCTTCCATGCTGGAGACAATTTCTTCATGTTGCTCTTTGCTACAGCCTCTACGTATGGAGTCATTACAGCGAAGAACTCGTTGAAGTTGTTCAGAGAGTCACCATAGAGTGAGCCAGGTGCCGGCATAGCGTCCTCTGGGCAGATACCATAGTTTTTCAGGCAGTACAATGCATCCTCAGCAGAACCACCCTGAGAGAATGAAACGTCACCATGCATGCGAACTGCAGTGATAGCGCGGTCCATGTAAGTCTTGTTTGCAACAAAAGCCTCGCAGAGGTCTACGCTCTTGCCAGTCTTTCTCAAGATTTCGCTCTCGAAGAAAGAGAGAGTAGAGTAGTCCCAGCAGGTACCGCTTCTGCTCTGGTCCTTGATGCTTGTGATCTTACATTCTTTGATTGTGGTGAATACCGGCTTGTTCTTGTTTGCCGATTCCTTCTTCTCCTGAGCATTGGCTCCCATAGCGAGGCAAGCCAAGAGGGCTAACGTTAGAATTTTTTTCATTTTGTATTGTTTATAAATAAATTAATGTTTTATGATTTTCTGCGTTTTATATCATGTAATCATGAACTTAGTTCTTGCTCATGAAATCCTCAACGTCTTTTGGATGATATGGGATACGCTCCTCGCCGAGGAAGCGGCAGCCGTCGCTTGTGATGAGAATGTCGTCCTCGATACGGATTCCACCGAAATCCTTGTATGTCTCCAGCTTTTCATAGTTGATGAAGTCCTTGTGGAGACCCTTAGCGCGCCATTCGTCGATGAGGGCTGGGATGAAGTAGATTCCCGGTTCGTCTGTAACAACGAAGCCTTCTTCAAGTCGGCGGCCCATGCGCAGGCAGTTTGTTCCGAACTGCTCCAGATTAGGTCTTGTTTCATCGTCAAAGCCCACGTAGGTTTGTCCGAGTCCCTCCATGTCGTGTACGTCCATACCCATCATGTGGCCCAGTCCGTGAGGCAGGAACATGGCGTGAGCGCCAGCCCTTACAGCCTCCTCCGTATCGCCCATCATGAGTCCGAGCTCCTTCAGTCTGTCTGTCATAAGGCGGCAAACGTCCATGTGCACGTCGAAATACTTGACGCCAGGCTTTGAAATTTTCAAGGCGAGGTCGTGGCAATCCTCCACGATAGAATAAATCTCAAGCTGTCTTTGAGTGAATTTTCCGTTTACAGGGAATGTTCTGGTATTGTCAGAGCAATAGTGTTCCATTGTCTCGCCGCCACAGTCGCAGAGAGCCAGTCGTCCGCTTTCGAGCACTGCCATTGAAGGATTTCCGTGCATAATCTCACCATGCTGTGAGAAGATTGTAGGGAAGCTTACCATCGCACCATACGAGTTGGCAATACCGTTTACCTGTCCGCCTACGTATTTCTCTGTCACTCCAGGCTTTGTCACACGCATCGCTGTGGTGTGCATCTTGTAACCGATAGCGCAAGCACGCTCGATTTCCTCGATTTCCTGCTGTTCCTTGGTAGAACGCATCTTCACCACTGCCTTTATCAGTTCAACAGATGCAGCCTCGCGCTGTTTGCTTGGATGAATGCCGAGCAGGTCGAAAATCTGTATCATGGTGTCATGACGGTAAGGCGGCAGGAAATGTATCGTGCGTTTCTCTTTCATGGCGTTGTCGCAGATAACCTGAAGCTGCTTCATCGGTGCGCTTTCTTTCACTCCTGCGTGTTCTGCCATATCATGAACGCTGTCAACGCTTCCATACCATACGATGTCGTCGATATCGATGTCGTTGCCGATAAGCAACTCCTTGTCGTTGTCAACGTCGATTACTCCAACGAGTCCGTCTCTCTTCGGTCCGAAATAATAAAGGAAAGTAGAGTCCTGACGGAATGGATAATATCCGTTAGCCGGGAAATTCGCCGGAGACTCATTGTTGCCGAAAAGGATTATGATACCGCTCTTTACGAGCTTCTTGAGCTCGGCGCGTCGGTTGACGTAGGTTTCTTTGCTGAACATATCGTGTGTTTTATCTTTATATTATAAATATGTGAAATCGAGTCGCTTTGTACAATTTCATTGTCGTGACTCCTTGTATCTAAATCAGCGTTGTGACAGATTTGAGAAGTCTTTGCAAATTTGAATTTACATGCTATGAAACATTGATCAAGTTGATTCTTCTGTTTTTCTTTTGTTACATTGAAGGTTCACATCGGAGCCAAATGAGCAAAACGAGACATGCCCAATCTTTGCCATGGCAAGAAAAAGCTGCACGGTTGTGCAAGTTTTCTCTTTGCAAAGATAGATATAATTGCTTGAAAAGCATTATCTTTGCATAGAATTTTATAGATTTTTCGTTATAATTCCTTTAATACGTGTAGCTTTTACAAGCTATATAGGCTCTTTTTAGGGAAAAAACAGATACTTATGAAAGTAAATTGGAACACGGGATTAGTACTTGAGGGAGGCGGTATGCGTGGCGTCTTCACCAGCGGAGTGCTTGACGGATTCATGAAACACGACGTGTATTTCCACTATGTCGTGGCTGTTTCGGCAGGTGCCTGCAACGGCTTGTCATACATGAGTCATCAGATAAGGAGAGCGCGCATCTCAAACATCGATTTTCTCCTCAAGTATAAATACATCGGTCTGCGCTACCTCTTCTCGCAGGGATGCATCATCGACCGCAAGCTTCTTTACGAAGATTTTCCCGAAAAGCTGTTGCCTTATGATTACGATGCATACTTCAACAATCCCGATGAGTTTGAGATGGTCACAACGAATTGTCTTACCGGCAGACCGTGTTATCTCTCGGAGCGAAAGGACAAGCAGCGTCTTATCGATATCGTGATGGCATCGAGCAGTCTGCCATACGTGAGCAAGATTGTGAACGTAGACGGTGTGCCTATGCTCGACGGGGGTATAGTAGACAGCATCCCGCTGATGCGTTCTATAGAGAGGGGACACAAGACCAATGTGCTTGTGCTCACCCGCAACAAGGGCTACCGTTTGACAGAACACGACCATAAGATTCCCCATTTCATATACAAGGGCTATCCTCGTCTGCGTGTGGCGCTGAGCCATCGCTGCGAGGCTTACAACCGTCAGCTCGATATGATTGACGAGATGGAAGAGAAGGGTGAGATAATATGTATACGTCCTGAGAGACCGATGGAGGTGGGGCGCTTGGAGAGAGACCTCGACAAACTCGAACGTCTATACGAGGAAGGCTTCATGCTCGGAGAGAAGTTTTGCAGGGAGTATATGCAGTAGGCATTCCCTCTTCTCCGGACATTGCATATAAAACTATCCGTGAATAATGACAATGACCGGAAGGTTCAATTCGGTTTATGGATTTGAAGGGAAACTTCACAGAATATCATTTTGTTTGATGATAACTCGTATATCATGCAGATTTTGTAACTTTGAATTTTAATAGCAATCATTATAATGGACGAAAGACAGAGAATACTGCAGCTCAGGAAAGAGTTGCATGATCATAACTATAAATACTACGTGCTCAACCAACCGGAAATCACTGACCAGCAGTTTGATTTCATGATGCACGAACTGCAAGACCTTGAGGCGAGACATCCTGAACTTGCCGACCCGAACTCACCAACGCAGCGAGTGGGTAGCGACCTCGGACATGATTTCCAGCAGGTGGCACACAAGTATCCGATGCTCTCACTTGCCAATACATACAATGAACAGGATGTGGCAGAGTGGTACGACAGTGTGAAGCGTGGACTCGGAGGAGAGGATTTCGAGGTGTGCTGCGAGATGAAATACGACGGTCTTTCAATCAGTCTGACATACGTAGACGGTAAACTCATGAGAGGCGTTACCCGAGGCGATGGAGTGCATGGCGACGATGTGACCGACAATGTGAAGACCATCCGTTGCATCCCTCTCGTGCTGCCTGGCACTGGCTATCCTCATGAGTTTGAGATAAGAGGCGAGATTCTGATGCCGTGGAAAGTGTTTGAGCGTCTCAATGAGGAACGGGAGAAGGCAGAAGAACCACTTTTCGCCAATCCGCGCAATGCGGCGAGCGGAACGCTGAAGAGCCAGAGTTCGGCTCTCGTGGCAAGTCGTCAGCTCGATGCCTATCTGTATTATCTACTTGGCGAAGAACTGCCTGCTGACGGTCATTATGAGAACCTTATGGAAGCGAGCCGTTGGGGATTCAAGATCAGTCAGGGCATGAAGAAAGTGAAGACACTCGAAGAAATTTATGAATATATACGTTATTGGGACGCGGAGCGTAAGAACCTTCCCGTTGCCACCGACGGTATTGTGCTCAAGGTGAACTCCCTGCGGCAGCAGCGCATCCTCGGTTATACTGCCAAGAGTCCACGTTGGGCTATAGCCTATAAATACAAGGCGGAGAGAGCCTGCACGAAGCTCAACGAAGTGACATTCCAGGTGGGCAGGACGGGTGCTGTCACTCCTGTGGCTAATATGGACCCTGTGCAGTTGGCTGGAACCACTGTCAAGCGGGCTACACTCAACAACGAGGACTTCATACGTAGTCTTGACCTGCATATCGGTGATTATGTTTATGTGGAGAAAGGCGGAGAGATAATTCCAAAGATTGTAGGCGTTGACATCGACCAGCGTCCGATCATAGCCCAGCCCGTCCGTTTCATCACCCATTGTCCGGAGTGTGGCACACGCCTCGTGCGCTACGAGGGTGAGGCCGCATGGTATTGTCCGAACGATGCCGGTTGTCCTCCTCAGATAAAGGGGCGCATAGAGCATTTCATCTCCCGCAAGGCGATGAATATCGACAGTATCGGGCCGGAGACCGTTGACGACTTCTACCGTCAGGGACTTGTGCATAATGTTGCCGACCTCTACACCATCAACGTGCAGCAGATCAATGGCGACGGCAGCCGTCAGAAGTCAGCCATGAAGATTATCAATGGCATTGAGGCATCCAAGCAAGTGCCTTTTGAACGGGTGGTATTCGCCCTCGGAATCCGTTTCGTGGGAGAGACATCAGGAAAACTCATTGCACGCCATTTCAAGAATATCGATGCACTGAAAGATGCCACTCTGGAGCAGCTTCTCGAGATCGACGGCATTGGCGAAGTGATGGCAAAAAGCATAATGACGTATTTCCACAACGAGCAGAATCTCGAGATTGTCGAAAGGTTGCGAAGCTACGGTCTGCAGATGGCTCTGAGCGAGGAGCAGACAGCACAAGCCTCCGACAGACTCAAGGGAAAGAGCATCGTCATAAGCGGAGTGTTCCAGCATCATAGCCGTGACGAATACAAACTGATGATTGAGCAGCATGGCGGAAAGAATGTGGGGAGCATCAGCGGCAAGACGTCCTTTATCCTTGCAGGCGACAACATGGGACCGTCGAAATTGCAGAAGGCTGAAAAGCTCGGTATACAGATCGTCAGCGAAGATGATTTCCTGAATATGATAGAAGAATGATGGGCAACTTGTCAACTCGTCAACTTGTCAACAAATAAAACACTATGCCAATAATAAGAGTAACATCGCTCTCAGAGCCGGGACTTGAAGTATACGGTTCGCTGACAGAGCGTCAGTTGAAATCCTTCTATGACGATTTGGGAGGATTGTTCATCGCCGAGAGCCCTAAGGTGATAAAGGTAGCATTGGATGCAGGCTACGAGCCAGTGTCTGTCTTGTGTGAGGAAAAGCATATCGAGGGTGATGCCAAGGATATTATCCGCCGCTCCGGAGACATCCCCGTGTATATAGGCGAACGTGACCTTCTCGCTTCGCTCACGGGATATACGCTAACGAGAGGTGTGCTGTGTGCTATGCGTCGAAAACCAACTGTCAGCATAGCTGATGTGTGCCGGGATGCACATCGTGTGGCTGTGATAAACGGGGTGGTTGACAATACCAACATCGGTGCGATATTCCGTTCTGCGGCGGCTTTGGGCATTGATGCCGTTGTGGTGACGAGCAATTCCTGCGACCCGCTCAACCGCCGTTCTGTCAGAGTGTCGATGGGAACGGTGTTCCTTGTGCCATGGACGTGGTCTGACGATTATCAGCAGGAGCTCAACGCTCTGGGTTTCAATACAGTAGCTATGGCACTTACCGACAAGTCTGTTGCCATTGACGACGAACGGTTGAAGGCTGAAAACAAACTTGCAATAATTATGGGCACAGAGGGCGACGGACTGCCCCAGTATGCCATCGACGCAGCCGACTATGTGGCACGTATACCGATGTCGTATAATGTGGATTCGCTGAATGTTGCGGCAGCTTCGGCTGTGGCGTTCTGGGAACTGAGAAACAGATGACGCTGTTTCTCTTCATACAATGAAAATCGGTCGTTAGAGCTTAGTATCAAAACAAATTCGTGATACTTTTATATTGCTCTAATGACCGATTTTTGGGATTATCCCAAATCGGTCATTAGGGCTTGCTTGGATTTTGTTTTTTAGAAGAGTGGATTTTGTTTGGCTTTTAATGAGTAATAGCGAGCTATTGCGAATTAAAAAACGGACAAAAGACGCCTTATAAAAAGCAAAAGACTGCAAGCAGTTATAAAAAATACATGGAACGGTCTAATGATCGTTTTGGGATTATATCTCTACCACCTCTCCGTCGTAAGACAAATGCATACCTTCTGGAAGTTTCTGCTCAGCCTCGTCAAACAGTCCGATGTCGTGGCACATGTGGGTGAGGAACACTTGCTTGGCGCTTGTCTTGCGTGCAAACTTGAGGGCCTCGTCCACGAGCATGTGGGAATGGTGAGGCTTGGTGAAGCGAAGGGCATTTACCACCAGATAGTCAATGTCTTGCAGATAGTCGATTTCCCCCTCAGGTATGGTCTTCATGTCAGTTATGTAGGCGAGCCTGCCTATCTTGTATCCCAGTATAGGCAGCTTGTCGTGCATCACCTGTAGGGGTACGACCGTCAGCTCGTTGATCTTCAGTTCCTGGTGAGGATGAATATCATGCAGACTGATTTTGGGCACACCGGGGTAGGGATGTTCCACGAAGCAGTATGGCATCATGGACCGGAGACTTTTTTCAGAAATGGAATCGCTGTAGACATTGATGTCGCCGAATTGACAGAAAGGCCGCAAATCATCCATTCCTCCTACGTGGTCGTAGTGGGAGTGTGTCACGAGCACGGCGTCTATCTTGCGGAATTCCTGTCTGAGCATCTGTTCCCTGAAGTCCGGTCCGCAGTCTATCACAATCCTTGTCTGTTCCGTTTCCACCATTGCCGAGCATCTGGTGCGCCTGTCGCGAGGGTCATGGCTCTTGCAAACTTTGCAAGAGCAGCCTATCGTGGGCACACCAACCGATGTTCCTGTTCCGAGAAATGTAAGTTTCATATATATCAGATGATATTTACTTCGGGATGGATGTCGATGCCGAACTTCTTTTCCACGTCGCTGCGGATGCGGTCGCATAGCGCCACGATGTCATTGCCGGTGGCACCGCCCTTGTTCACGAGCACGAGGGCCTGTTTGGAGTGTACTCCGGCTCTGCCCAGCGTCTTGCCTTTCCATCCGCATTGGTCTATCATCCATCCAGCCGGAATCTTCTCGTGTGTGTCGTCCACATCGTAGTGAGGCATCTGTGGATATTTCTTGAGCAGTTCGTTGAACTTGTCCTTGCTTACCAAGGGGTTCATGAAGAAGCTGCCGGCGTTGCCTTCCACCTTAGGGTCAGGCAGCTTGGCGTCGCGGATCTTGATTATGGCGTTGCGTAGCTCGGCAGCCGTCGGGTCGCTGATACCCTCCTTGTCGAGTTCCGCACGGATGTTGCCGTAGTCGAGATGCGGGTTGAATACCAGCGACAGCTTGTAGGTCACGTGGGTAATCAGATATTTGTTCTTCCAGTCCTCCTTGAAACGGCTCTTGCGGTAGGCATACTCACACTGTTCGTTGGTGAAGTAGCAAGATTTGCCTGTGGCAATCTCCACAGCCTCCACTTTGTATATTATGTCCTTCACTTCAGCACCATACGCGCCGATGTTCTGTACAGCCGAGGCACCCACCTCACCAGGGATGAGCGACAGGTTTTCCGTGCCATACCATCCGTGTGCCACGCAGTGTGCCACGACATCGTCCCATGTTTCTCCGCTGCCGCATCTCACGAGCACTCCGCCATCGATGAATGTGGAGCTGATGCCCTTGATGGCAGAATGGATCACGGTGCCGTTGAAGTCTTTTGTCAGCAACAGATTACTTCCGCCACCGAGAAGCAACAACGGCATGTCCTCGTCGCTTATGTTCTTCACTGTCTCCTTGGCTTCCGCCACGCTGGAGAACTCTATGAAGCGGCTGCATTTAGCATCGATACCAAATGTGTTGTGCTGTGCCAGACTGTAGTTTCGTAAATCTTTCACTTTCTTTCTTTTTTTAAGTTTAAATTTAATTATCCTGAATTCTTGAATCTTTCAAAATCGCAGTGTAATTTCCTTGATGTTGCCTGACCTATACCTTTTTCATCCTTCAGACCGGTCTTGTCGGCTGATAGGGTTTTGAAAAGTGCGGTCGGAATTGAAAAACTCCCGTCGGCAGTTCTATTTGAACACTGCCGATAGGAGTCTTTCATGTATTATTGATTTTTTTCTTTTTTATTCTGAGAGTCGTGTCAGGAGCCATTTCTTGCCCCTTCTTACGAATGTCAGTTCCATCTCCATACCGTTGGCAATGCCTCGCATCACGAGAATCTTCTGGTTGCTCTGCGTGTATTTCTGTCCATACATTATGTTGTATATGAATCCAGAAGGCAACTCAGGAGCGAAAGCAGGCCATGTTTCTGGCAGGATGTCTCCGCTCATCGTGCTGAAGTCATCATCAGGGTCAGGACCATTGAAATGTATCGGGGAATTCAGATGGTGTGCCTGATAAGTCGAGTCGGTAGCGAATTTCTGATAGAAGTTGAGGAATGAGGCATTGTTGTTCTGATACATCGCCCCCGTGTTCACCTCCACGAGCATCCACTGTCCGTTTATGCGGTTGAAGATGTATTGTTTCACCTTCTTTTTCTTCAGATAGATTTTCTCCACCACTACATTGTTTATCGACGTGTCTTTCACGAGCTTCATCTGCTTGCGGTTGTCGAAGATAAGCGTGTAGTAACCCTGGTTCATAAAGAAATGTTCCATCTTCCATTGCCCCTTTTCGAGCAACTTCTCCGTTTTGCCGTTTACCACCTTCAGCGGAAACTTGATTCTCTTCATCTGCAGCTTTTTGTTTGCGGCGAAATTGAAGATGAAATCGTCAAACAACTCATCGGCTGCCTTTGGCATCGGCTGTTCCGTGATGAGCTGTTCCAGTGTGTCGGCAGCTGTTGTGTCGGTGGAGTCGGTCATCGTGGAGTCGGCTCCGGATGCTTTCTTGTCAGCGCATCCCGTTGTCGTCAGCATCATCGTGACGATTGTGATGACAACAAATAGAAATCCTTTTCTCATTGTCTTATTATACCGAGAAATAATCTTTTAGAATAATGTTTACTCTCAAATTTTCGCAAAAGTACATATTTTATCATATACTGTGCAAACATTTTCTTTAAAATTTTCGTTATAGCCTAAAACTCTTGACATAAGAGCGATATTTCCGCGTCGTCAGAAAATCGTCTTAACCCCAATCCTCCATTATGGCTTGACGGATAAATGGATGCAATAAGGCTCTTTCGTCTCTTTTTATGCGTGGTGCCAGCAGCCTGAAGTCAAATATATCGTGTCATTTGCACGTTTCTCGAAAAAATGCAGTAAATTTGCTCCCGAAATGGGTTCTGCCATCTTTTTGATGATAATGGTGTGAGCTTCTCCATATTTGAAATTACAAGAAAAATAGTATTTGGATATGATACTTGACAAGATTGAAAGCCTCCTTGCAGAGGTAAAAGAAATGAAAGCCTCGAATGCTGAGGAGATAGAGGCGTTGCGCCTGAAATATCTCAGCAAGAAAGGTGAGATCAATGCCGTAATGGCAGATTTTAGGAATGTACCTGCCGACCAGAAAAAAGAGGTGGGAATGAAAATCAACGAGCTCAAGCAGACTGCTCTCGAAAGGCTCAATGCCCTGCGTGATGCCATCGAAACAAGCGAAGACGGCGACCAGGGACTCGACCTGACAAGGACTGCCTATCCGATAAAGCTCGGAACACGCCATCCGCTGACCATCGTCAAGAACGAGATCATCGACATTTTCTCCCGTATGGGATTTGTGCTTGCTGATGGACCAGAGGCAGAAGACGACCTGCATGTGTTCACGAAGATGAATTTCGCCGCCGACCATCCTGCCCGCGACATGCAGGACACCTTCTTCATAGAGCAGAATCCAAACGATGTTACGAAGAACATCCTTCTTCGTAGCCACACAAGTTCGGTGCAGGCACGCGTGATGGAGACATCGCAGCCTCCTATCCGTATCATCTGTCCGGGACGAGTATATCGCAATGAGGCAATCACAGCACGTGCACACTGCTTCTTCCATCAGATAGAGGGACTCTACATCGACAAGAACGTATCGTTCACCGACCTCAAGCAGGTGCTCCTGACCTTTGCCCGCGAGATGTTCGGAGCAGACACAAAGATTCGTCTGCGTCCAAGCTATTTCCCATTCACGGAGCCAAGTGCCGAGATGGATATCTCATGCCACATCTGCGGCGGTAAGGGCTGCGGATTCTGCAAGCATACAGGATGGGTGGAAATCCTGGGCTGCGGAATGGTTGACCCCAACGTGTTGGAGCTTTGCGGCATAGACAGCAAGGTATATACCGGTTATGCCTTCGGCCTCGGTGTGGAGCGTATCACCAACCTGAAGTATCAGGTTTCAGACCTGCGTCTGTTCTCTGAGAACGATGTGCGCTTCCTTGAGGAGTTTGAGGGCGCTAAATAAAAAATCCATCTTCTCTCTTCCTGCAGACAACAGACGGCTTGCAGCCAGTCTTTGATGCGTATTTGTGAAGGTGGAAGAGATAAATATCATTAACGATCCCTGTTGACAATTATTTGATTGACAGGGATCGTTTCGTATCAAGACTTGCGTATGTCTGATAGACAACATCTTTAAAGGAAATGAATATGAAGAAAAAGGCCATCGTTGTGGGAGCCACGTCGGGCATAGGACTTGAGGTGGCACGTCTTCTGGCATCCGGCGGATATGAAGTCGGCATAGCAGGGCGTCGTGAGGAGAGACTCAGAGATATCATGCGTGAAACCGAAGGCATAGTTGCATACAGAAGAATCGACGTGAGAAGCGCTGAGGCACCGCAGCAGCTGCTCGACATGATACGGGAACTTGGCGGAATAGACCTCTATTTCCATAGTTCCGGCATCGGTTGGCAGAACGGTTCGCTTGAAGCAGACAAGGAGATTGCTACAGTGGAGACAAACGGAGTGGGATTTACGCGTATGGTGACGGCTGCATACAATTGGTTTGCCGATAGTGGGAAGGCAGGACGCATAGCCTGCATAACGTCGATTGCCGGCACGAAAGGACTGGGAGCTGCTCCTGCCTATTCTGCCACGAAACGCTTTCAGACGCATTATCTTGAATGCTTGTCGCAACAGGCACGGATGCGTCAGTTGCCTGTCCGCATCACCGATATACGGCCTGGTTTCGTGGCCACCGACCTGATAGCCGGCAGCAATTTCCCATTGCAACTGTCGGCAGACAGTGTGGCTGCCGACATAGTGAAGGCAGTGGAGAAGGGTAGAGAGGTGGTGACGATAGACTGGCGCTATCGTCTGCTCGTGGCTTTCTGGCGTTTGCTGCCGAGAAGTCTATGGGTAAGGCTGAGGTTCGTGAAATAGTGAAAAGAAAATGTATATGAATATAAGAACCATAATACTTGATTTCGACGGAACGATGGGCGATTCGCGCAGTCTTATCGTCAGGACTCTTCAACAGACAATATGCGAATGCCGCCTGCCACGGCGCACCGATGAGGAGTGTGCCGCCACTATCGGACTACCTCTGTATCAGGCTTTTGTCTCGCTGTTTGGCATTAGTGATGCTGATGGGCAACGTTGTGCTGATACTTACCGTCGCATCTTTATGGAGAACAAACAGGAGATGACTGTTAAGCCTTTCCCTAATGTCATTGATACCATACGCAAACTGAAAGCCTCAGGCAAGACCTTGGCGATAGCCAGCAGCAGGAGTCGGCAGTCGCTTGTGGAATACGTGAAGCAGTACGACATTATGGATTGCATCTCTTGTATTGTGGCTTCGGATGATATAGAGAATGCGAAGCCGGCACCAGACATGGTTCTGAGAGTTCTTGAATTAACCGGAGGTACCCCTGATACCACCCTTACCGTAGGTGATATGACATACGACATTGATATGGGTCGTACTGCCGGAACACTGACCTGTGGCGTGACTTACGGCAACGGTACTCGCGAAGATCTCTCTGATGCCGATTTTCTGATAGATGACTTCTCTGAATTGATGTCGCTTCTTTGAGACATTCCTGAAGACCTATTTGTGACAACGCTTTTATCGTCTTTAATTTCCCCCACAGCGTGGGGAACAGAACCCCCTAATGTGGGGTTTCATTCCCCACGCTAAGGGGGGAATTTACGGCTTATGGCTACTCTTGCAATTCAAAAGCCGAACAACCGCTTCTCACTATCAATGTTCTCTGTCTCTGCCGTCAGAAATAGTGCCACTACCTCCAAGTCAGAAAACTTGGGAACAGGACCACGATGTGGAACATTCCCCGATTCGTTGACGAGATTTTCAGAGAAAAGTTTGTGTAACTCAAGTATTTTGACGAATTTTGTATGAAGGCTGTACTTACGATGGGCTGTCTTTGATGTATCGGGAGATTATTCTGAAGGCTGCATTGATGGCGGAGTGGACTGCGGAAAAGAAGTCTGATCACCAAAGTAGCGCTTAAGTAGAAAAGATAGTGGCTGTAATGACCGATGATTATATTGGCGTTACTGAGATGATGAAACTATGTGGGATTAAGATAACAAAATGTGAAAGATGCACGAAGAAAGAATATTCCTTATGAAAAGACCTTTGCAATGGTCATACCTTACAAGTGGATTACCAATTCCAAGGGTATTCCAGCAACTTACGTATGACATTTTGGGCAAACGTCTCAATGCCAAGGAAAGCACTGATGTTAGAATAATGTTAGGTGGGGAAATGTTCTATACCAAGATAAATAATATCGGCTTTGATCAAAATAAGTACAATCATACAGAAATTCTACAGTTCAAATACGACAGCAATAAAATGCTTCTTGGAAAATTACAAGAAATATTCGAGAAGGAATATCGGTATTGTTTGGATGAACGTTCTGAAAGACCTAAGGGTAGCAATAAAAGGATTAACATCGCCGACAAGTATGATACTCAAATCATTGTTTATGGCACATCGGAACCAGGCTTGTTCGTTTGGGAGCCTGTATTTGAAGATGTCATTAAACAGTCAAAGGAAGAAATCGCTCAAATGACAGAAGAAGAATACGAGACATTTGTAGAGTGCCAAGACCCTACTGCTAAAGTTGTCCGTAAATCAATAATGCAAAATGTTCGCGAATTAGATCGGTCGATTGGAGAGTCGTTGAAGATGACTTATGGATATAGATGTCAGATGACAGGTGAATATGTTGGTGAACAGCATGGCGTAAGTTGTGTTGAAGCTCATCATATTCTCCCTTTCGTAGAAAGTCTTGATAATAGTACAGATAATTTAATGGTGTTGTCACCTAATTATCATCGCATCATTCACAAGGCAAAACCTCATTTTAATCGAAAAACCTTGTCATTTGAATATCCTAACGGATTAATTGAAAAGGTAAAACTTAACTTGCATTTGTAGCATGAAACAACTGGTACATAACAAAGTAGTCAATAAATTATGGCTCTTCGTCAATTTAGGTGGTAAAAAGATGTTTGTTTATGGTTTTAATAGGGCTTGCTAATATTTATGAATGATAATGGGATATTTCTAATTAAAAGCAAATGGCTGCAAGCTGTTGATGAATAAGACTGAATAACCCCCGAAAATATTTATTGATTTTCGGGGGTTATCTCAATTACCGATTGAAGGTAATCCGGTTATTGTTATTTCAGCAGGTCTGGTCGCAGGCGCTTCGTTCTTTCGTAGCTCTGCTCCATCTCCCAATCCTTTATCTTTGCCTCGTTGCCGCTGAGCAGTATGTCGGGCACTTTCCAGCCTTTGTATTCTGCCGGTCTGGTGTAGATAGGTGCTGAGAGCATGTCGTCTTGGAAACAGTCGGACAGGGCGCTCTGCTCGTCGCTTATCACTCCCGGCACTATACGTACGATGGCGTCTGCCATAACGGCAGCAGCAAGCTCGCCGCCGGTGAGCACATAGTCGCCGATGCTTATCTCGCGAGTGATGAGATGTTCGCGGATGCGGTGGTCGATGCCTTTGTAGTGGCCACACAGGATGATGAGGTTCTGCTTCATCGACAGGTCGTTTGCCACGTGCTGGTTGAACTGTTCTCCGTCGGGCGAGGTGAATATCACTTCGTCGTAGTCGCGCTCAGCTTTCAGGGCCGAGATGCAGCGGTCTATAGGTTCACACTGCATCACCATGCCGGCAAATCCGCCGTATGGATAATCGTCCACTCTTTTCCACTTGTCGGCAGAGTAGTCACGCAGATTGTGCAGATGGATTTCTGCCAGTCCTTTCTTCTGTGCCCTTGCCAGGATAGACTCATTGCAGAAGCCTTCGATCATGGCTGGGAGCACGGTGATAATGTCAATTCTCATATTTTTCGTTAGAGTTCCTTCTTCAGCGCCTCTGCCATTTCGGTATACTCAGCGTCGGTGAGATATACTTTCTTTGGGTTCATCTGGAACACGCCGCCGAAGTCTGGTCCGCCCTTGTATTTCGGTATCAGGTGGAAGTGGAGGTGAGACAGCGTGTCAGAATAGGCGCCATAGTTAATTTTGTCAGGGTTGAATACTTTCTGCATGGCACGTGTCACCTTTGCCACGTCGGCCATGAATGCGTTGCGCTCCTCGTCGCTCAGAAGGTTCAGGTCGTCCACATGGTCTTTGTATGCCACGAGGCAACGGCCATGATAGGTCTGCTCCTTGAAGATGAACACTCGTGAAACGCTGAGTTTCGCTACTTCGATCATCAGATCGTGCAATGTCTCATTGTTCTGGCAATAGAGACAGTCTTTTGGGTCGCTATTCATTTTTTTCTTTGTTTTTAGTTGATAGTTTCTTATTCAGTCAATTTTGTCGCAAAGGTAGCAAAAAAACCGCAAGCATCAGCTATAATCATCTGAAATGTGAATAAGTGACGATAAAATAATACCTTGGTACGATTTGAGTGAGAAATGTAACCTCTCCTTAGAAGGTCTGACAACACAGCGGACTCTTATTTGAACAGCAGCGTTATCATCGGTATTGTGAATATCGACGCCACTGTGGTGATGAACGTGATCTCTGTCATGAGAGCAGGGTTGCGCCCGTATTTCAGACAGAACATAGTGCCGTAGGATGCTGCCGGCATGGCAATAACTACGGTGTTTATGGCATTCACCACTTCGCTCACTCCCAGAGCCTTGAATAGGAAAAACAGCGATAGAGGAATGATGCAGAGTCTCAATAGCGATGCCACGTAGACCTTCGGGGTGCCGATGATGTCGTGTAGCGGCAGACGTGCCATCGACGAACCTATTATCATCAGCGCTGCCGGAACCGTTATGTTGCCCACCATCGTTACCGGCTTGGCTATCAGTTCGGGAGTGCGGATATTGAATGCCACAAGTAGGGCAGCGGCAAAGGCGGCTATCATTGCCGGCGAGAACAATATCTTGGGGTTGAGTTGCTTGATGCTGTATTCTCCCTTGATGAGCATCACGCCGGCTGTGAATATGAAGAAGGTGTTGGGCATGTTCAGCAGGGCGGCATAGAATATGGCGTGAGGTCCGAATATCGATGCCACTATGGGATAGCCGATGAAACCAACGTTAGCAAACATCAGTGTGAATCCGATCATTCCCTGGGCGTCGTGGTCTTTGGCTATGAATCTCGGTACGAAGAATCCGAATGCCAGAAGTATGATGTATGTCAGTATGCTTACTCCCAGCAGCGGTAGAATCAGCGTGCGGTCGGGCAGCGTGTCGCCCATTACCGACGAGAGGATAAGCGACGGACAGGTGATGTCGATAACTATAGTAGACAGTTTCTGGTCGAACTTGTCGCCCATATATCCGAGTTTGCATAGCACGTAGCCCAATATGACGATGATGAACAGAGTCACCATCACTTCCAGATTTTCCATTATCCTGATTTGTTTCGTCTTACTTGTTATATGATGCCCATCATCTGCAGGATGTATGGAGTCAGTATGGCGGTGAATATGCCGTTGAGCGTAAGTCCAAGCGACGCATAGGCCCCATGCTCCATTCCATGTTCCATAGCTGCCGATGTTCCCACGGCATGTGATGCTGTGCCGAGCGAGATTCCCTGGGATGAGGGCATTCCGATGTGGCCGTATTTGAGGATTCTGAATCCTGTTATGGCTCCGAAGATGCCGACGAACACCACTATCGTGGCGGTGAGAGATGGTATGCCGCCGATGCTCTGTGTCACTTCCATTGCAATTGGTGTGGTGACAGATTTTGCTGCCAGCGAGAGCACCACGATGCGGGATGCACCGAAATACTGTGCCAGGGCAACGACCGACACTATGCCGACAAGGCATCCCACGAGCTGCGACATGAATATCGGCACCATTTCATGCTTTATGGAGTGGAGCTGCTTGTATAGCGGAACACCGAGCGACACCACGGCGGGCTTGAGCCAGAAGTCTATCTTCGAACCGCTTAACTTGTAGGTTTCATAATCAATGTCGGCTATCGTGAGAAAGCATATCATGAAGGCTATGCTCACCAGAATGGGATTGAAAACCGGCAGCTGCAGCATTTTTCTTACGAGCTTGGCGAGGAAATATACTCCGAACGTCAGCGTAAGCAGGAAATAATCGTTGTTGAGGTATTCGTGGATATCCATTTGCTTATAGTTTTTTTCCTTTTATGCGTTTTATTATCTTCCTTGTCATGATGTGTGTCCAGCCTGTGACCACAAGCACGAGCATGGTGCTCAAGGTCGTGGCGAGCACTATGGACACTATCTCTTTTCCGATAATGTCGAAATAGAGCATCAGAGCCACACCTGGCGGCACGAAGAAGAAGCCCATGTTTTTCACAAGGAAATTGGATATCGTCTCTACCCATTCCAGTTTTATCACTTTCACCTTCAGCAAAAAGGTGAGCAGAAGCATTCCAATGATGCTTGATGGCACGCTGATGCCGGTGAGCCATGTTATGAACTCACCAACGGCAAGGCAGCCAATAATGATTGCTAATTGTCTAAACATTTTTATTATCCTGAATTGAATATTTTTTCTTTTGCATGGTCGGGAGAAAATTGTTGAGTTCGTTCTGAATGATTCCGAACTCCTAAATCTCGATTTCTTCTATCCCTCCGTATTCCACTGTGTGTTCGAAGCATCCTTCCTCCTTGAACAGGCCTCCGTAGATGCCCGCACAGAGCAACACTCCGCAGTGGGCGAAGATGGCCACCTGGCGGTATGGCTTCTGCTTCAGTTCGTCGAGAAATCCTGCCACCCTTTCATATACCATCGGAAAACTTTCACCGTTTGTAGTTGCAACGTGCATATAGTCATCATACCATTTCTGCAGGTTGTCGTCCTTGATGTCGTCGTAGCGTTTCATTTCCCAGTCGCCCATGTTCATCTCCATGAGTCGGTTGTCTGTGACGGGGGTGGGATAACCGCAATAGTCTGCCAGCAGGCGCGCTCTGGTGAGAGGTGATGAGAACACGGCATCGAACGTTCTGTCGCCGAGTGCTTTCTTTGTCATTTTTGCCTCTTCTGTAAACGTTGCCGCCACGGGAACGTCCGTCTGTCCGTAGCACACGCCCTTCGGCACGTCTACGCTTGTGTGTCTGATTAATATTACTTTCATGTTTTTTTCAGTTAACGAGTTGACAATTTAACGAGTTGACAAGCAAACGAGCAAACAAGCTGATATGAAGGTCACTTTTTCCCGTCCGTCTTTGATAATTTGGGCTTAATGCCACATGAACTCCAGCATCTTTCCTTCCATGGCGGCGCTCTTCATTGCATTTGACCATAGTATGGCGATGGTGAGATATGTAGTGAGTTCAATCAGGAGGAACAGTGCTCCGCAGCAGTCTCCCGTATATCCCTTGAGTCTCTTCCATATCAGTCTATAGAGGAAATACATCACCACGCATGGAACGAATACTATCAGATCCCATTCCAGTGTAAGCCGTGTGAGATAGAAGAACAGTCCCAGAGGCAGAAGTCCCTGCAAGGCGAGACATATGCTTGCCCCGATATTCATGCGTCGGTATACGTTCTTTGCCTTGGATTGTTCCTCAGTCCTGGCATACGGCATCATCTGTATAATCTGGCCGGCGAGCATCTTGGCATAAGGGTCGGCAGCGAATACAGACAATGCTGCAAGAATCGGAGGCATACACGAAAGGCTGAAAAAGAGCAGCAGTTCATAGAATATTATACCCAGCACACCATACGTGCCGATGCGTGAGTCTTTCATTATGTCGAGAATCCTCTGCCTGTCGGAGCCTCCTCCGCCGAACCCGTCAACGAAGTCTGTCAGTCCGTCCTCGTGCAGCGCTCCAGTGATGAATATCCTCAAGAGGATCGCTGCTACGATGGCTATGTTCTGCGGCATATACATAGAACCGAAATATATCGTTGCCGCCATAGCCCCTCCTGTCAGCCAGCCCACTATGGGCCAGTATTCTACCACTGCTTTATACGATTCTTTAGGCGGCTGATAGATACGCCAGAAAGGCAGTCGGGTGAAGAATATGAGCGCTGCCCATACGTTCTGCCACCACTTAGAAGTATTTAGTGATATTTGCATTTTCAAAGTTGTTCATCTCGTTTATCATCCTCACGCTGCTCTCAATGATAGGGTAGGCGCACAACGCTCCCGTTCCTTCGCCCAATCTCATTCCGATGTTCAGAATCGGTTTCGCTCCCATTATCTGCAGCATCTTGGCATGGGCGTGCTCGTCTCCGCAGTGTCCGAAGATGGCGTAGTTGAGCACTTCGGGATGTAGGCGGCTTGCCGCAAGCATACATGCCGACATTATGAAACCGTCCACCATCACTATCATCCTGCGTTCGGCGGCTCTCAGCATAGCTCCTATTGCTCCTACCATCTCGAAACCTCCGAAATAACGTATCATATCGGTAGCGCTGGCATAGTGGAAGTCCCTGTTGAATTTATCCACAGCCTCTTTCAATACCTTATGCTTGTGGCTCAACTGACTGCCTGCCACTCCAGATCCGGCTCCCACACAGTCGTCAAGTGGTACGCCTCCCATGAGATGCAGCCAGATGCTCGAAGGAGATGTGTTGGCTATTCCCATCTCGCCTATGCATACGATGTTGCAACCTTCGTCGGCACATTCGTCGATGATCTTTGCTCCCGTAGAGAGAGCCTTGTCCATCTCCTCTTCCGACATTGCCGCTTCGTGGAGGAAATCTTTTGTTCCCCATGCAATCTTCTCGTTCCTTATTTCAGGGAAAGAACTAAGGTCGTAGTCCACTCCCATATCTATTATTCTGAGCTTGAAGTTGTGCTGGCGACAGAACATGTTTACACCTCCTCCGCCTTTCGTGAAGTTTATCATCTGCTGCCATGTCACATCTCTTGGCGACAGGCTGACTCCTTCTCGCTCTATGCCGTGGTCACCTCCAAAAAGCAAGTGGCAGGGGTGGAAGAGAGTTGGGAGGAGAGAATGCTGCACGAGGCATATCCTCAGTGCCAGTTCTTCGAGCATTCCCAGCGAACCTTTCGGCTTGTTCAGATTGTCAATCTTGTCTTGTATTTCGTCCTTGATGCTATGGTCTGGCGAAACTATATTGAATTTTATCATGATAGAATAATATTTTGCTTACTTTATCTTCACCGGAATTCCGCTTACAGTTAGGTATACGTCGTCAGCCTTGGCCGCAACGTATTGGTTGAACCATCCGAGCAGATCAGTGAATCTGCGTTGTACGGCATTGCCGCTCACCCCTCCGCTGCCAATCTCGTTGGTCACGAAGATGAATGTGGCATCCTGGTCGGTAAACTTGTCGAACTCTTCCTCAATCTCTTTCAGCGTCTCGTTGATGTCAGGCTGATGGCTTTCATCGTTGGCTGCAGAAAAGAAGAAATTCGTACACCATAGAGTCAGGCAGTCTATCACAGCCACCTTATTATATATATACAACTTGCTGAGATGTTTTTCCTCTTCGATGTTGGTCCACTGTTCTCCTCGGCGCTCCTTGTGCTTGTCCACGCGCTGCTGGAATTCTTCATCCCAAATGTGAGCCGTGGCGATGTACACAGGATTGCGGGAAAGCTCCAATGCCATGCGCTCGGCGAGGACGCTCTTTCCCGAGCGTTGTCCGCCAGTTATTAGTATGATACGTTTCATCAGTGCAAAAGTAGTAAAACTATCTGAATTATTCAGCGGTAGCAATGGATTATTTGATAAGTGGGCGAGTTTGACAAGTAAACCGGCTAATGGGGAGAATGGTTGACAAGTGTGTTGTCTGCATATGGATTTCATAAAAATAACTATTTGAGCTTGTTGCGAGGGTTTTTTGTCAAATCATCTCTTGACAATTCGTTGGCTATATGCAATCTCGGGATGGCATATTAATATATATAGGTATAAGGTGGATATTCTTGCACTATTTTGCGTAAAAAGTTAGCTTGTGCAATAAATTTGTTAAGAAAAGTTTGGCTGTTATCAGAAAAATGTTTTACTTTGCACTTCAAGAATGTAGAAAGATTTTAAAAACTGTATTTATAATTAATTTTAAAGATTAAGAACATGAAAAAATTCTTTACTTTGTGCGCTGCTGCTGCTTTGGCAGTTTCCGCATCTGCTCAGACAGTTACTGAGAGTAAGACTTTTGACAATTGGTACATCGGTGTAAACGGTGGTCTTGCAACAGGTATTCATCCTTCACAGCTCGGCTGTGGCGGTACATGGCTCAAGGATATCACTCCTAACGCAGGTATCCGCGTAGGTCGCTATTTCACTCCTGTATTCGGTCTCGCTGCTGAGAGCAATGTTTATTTCAGCGATCTTCATCATACAGGGCGTACAATGAACAACCTCTTCGGTAACTACACAAATACTCTGGTTAACTCAATCAACACCTCTCTTATCGCTACAATCAACTTCAGCAACTGGTTCGGCGGTTACAAAGGTGAGCCACGTCTCTTCGAGGTAAGCGGCGTTTATGGTCTTGGTTGGGGTCACGTATTCGGTGGCGAGGATCACGATCGTTACTATGCAAACTCTTGGGATTCTGCTGACAAGGTAGACTTCCTGACATCTAAGGCTGGTCTTGACTTCGCTTTCAACCTCGGCAAGGACAAGGCATGGCAGGTATATGTTGAGCCAGCAGTAGTTTGGAACCTCGAGGGCGCTAAGAAGGGCGTTCGCTACGATGCTAACTACGCTGACTTCCAGCTCAACGCAGGTGTTGTTTACAAGTTCAAGAACTCTAACGGTACACACAACTTCACTATCGCACAGGTTCGCGACCAGGCTGAGATCGACGGTTTGAACGCTAAGATCAACGATCTGCGCAACGACTTGAACGGTAAGGATTCTGAGCTCGCTGCTAAGAACCGTCAGATTGCTGACCTCCAGAAAGCTCTCGACGAGTGCAACAGCAAGCCTAAGTATGAGAAGCCAGCTACAGCGACTAACCTCCAGCCTACAGTTATCTTCCGTCAGGGCAAGTCTGTAGTTGATCCTGCTCAGTACGCTAACATCGAGCTCATCGCTCAGTACATGAAGAATCATCCAGAGGCTACTGTAGAGATCAAGGGTTATGCATCTCCAGAGGGTTCTAAGGAGCTGAACCAGAGACTTTCTGAGAAGCGTGCAGACGCTGTTAAGAACATCCTCGTCAAGAAGTACAAGATTGCTGCAAGCCGCCTTACAACTAAGGGAATGGGTGCAACAGACAAGCTCTTCGAGCAGGTTGAGTTCAATCGTGTTGCTACTTTCAACGACAACACAAAATAATAAGTTGGCTGAATAGCGATTTATTACATACTATGGGGGGTGTGTCAAAATTCACACCCTCTTTTAAAATATCACAAAGCCCGAACTTTCACAAGCTCGGGCTTTGCTATTCCATATTTTTTTTGTACCTTTATGGAAAGAAATTTCTAATATGTCAAAGGTACAATTTATTCCCAATCTAAGCAAGGAAATCCTGCTTTTTCCTTCAAGAATCGACGAAGATATCGCCGATGACGCTCCAGTACGCATTATCGACAAGGTGCTTGACAAGATTGATATCAGCAACATATTGAAACTTTATCATGTAAAAGGGCGTAATGCATTCTATCCCCGTATGATGCTCAAGGTGATCATCTACGCCTACATGAACAATATTTATTCTTGTCGCCGCATAGAGGAATTGCTAAAACGCGATATCCACTTTATTTGGCTTGCAGGCTACAACAAGCCTGACTTCATCACCATCAACCGCTTCCGCAACCGTGTGAAAGACGAGATTTCAAACGTGTTCACACAGTTGGTTCTTCTGTTGGCAGAGAAAGGTTTTATCACACTTGATGTGGAGTATGTCGACGGCACGAAGATAGAGTCCAAGGCCAACAAGTACACCTTTGTCTGGCGCAAGAACGTGGAACGCAATATAGACAAGCTCAAGCGTCAGCTTGCCGTGCTCCTGTCTCAGGTAGACGACGCTATAGCCCAGGACAATGCAATCAAGACCGAGTCAATCGAGATAACCCCAGCCATTATCTGCGAGATAACATCACGTCTGAAAGAGGAGTTATCGAAAGAGGCGCCACAGGCAAAAGAGGCGAAGAAAGCACTGCGTGAGAAAAAGAAGCAGATAAAGGAGATAGAGAAAAAGGCGGTCTCTCTTGCAGATTATGAACAGAAGAAGGAAACGCTCGGCAAGAGAAACTCCTTCAGCAAGACGGACCCCGATGCCACCTTCATGCGCATGAAGGAGGATGCGATGAACAATGGACAGACCAAACCTGGATACAATCTGCAGATAGGCACCGAGAATCAGTTCATTCTCAACTACGCCTTGTTCCCCAATCCCACAGACACTCTGACATACATTCCATTCATGTACTCCTTTGCTGCACGCTATGGACATCTGGCAAGTACTGAGGTTGCTGACTCTGGCTACGGTTCTGAGGAAAACTACCGCTTTATGGAGGAGAACGGTATCGAGACCTACGTCAAATACAACATGTTCCACAAGGAGCAGCGTATGCACTATGCTCCAAGTCCATTTCATCAGGACAGCTTCTTCTACAATGCCGAACAAGACTATTATGTATGCCCGATGGGGCAGCACATGGAACGCATTGGCACCAAGCTCGACAAGACAGCAAATGGATACCAGACGGAAAGCGTAAGGTACAGAGCCCAAAACTGCGAAGGATGCCCGCTTAGAGGATCTTGTTTCAAGGCTAAAGGCAACAGAGTCATAGAAGTCAATCACCGCTTGAAGGAATACAAGCGCAAAGCATCAGAAAGGCTGACATCTGAGGATGGAATAAAGCATCGAGGTCGTAGGTGCATCGAACCAGAGGCGGTCTTTGGGCAGATGAAGGGTGACTACGGCTACAAACGATTCAGACATTTTGGAAAAGACAAGGTCGAAATGGACTTTGCCTTCTTTGCCATTGCCTTCAATCTGAAGAAAATGTGTAGAAAGTTGAAAAAGGCGGTATAATGGGCCTGTGTTTGCCATATTTTCTGTTTCGTAGAGTGTCTGGATGGCAATTTTAAGACAATGGGGCACCATATAACAAAAATAAATAAAAAACTTTGGTTTTGCTCTCGCTAAACGATATACAAAAGGAGGGTGAACCATAAATGACCATAGTCAATTATGACACACCCTCCTTTTGTAGTATGCTATTCCTTATTTTGGTTTTGTGTTTTTTTTTGACTGTCATTAGGTAAAGTCTCTTTTGTTATATCGTGTAACGACATTTTCATGCGAATTACACTTAACAGAGTGATATTTCGCTATTTATATGTAAAAAAAGAAATGATAATTTTGCAATTTACATTAAAAAGTCGTAACTTTGCAGCCGCTTAACGTAAAATAGTCGAATGAAGAATGACAAAATGAAAAACCAGTACCGCGTGAACGAACAGATTCGCGTCAGGGAAGTGCGAGTTGTTGGAGATGATGGTTCAACCGTAATGCCTACACGTCAGGCTCTTGATATAGCAAGAGACAAGGGCGTGGATTTGGTAGAGATTTCTCCAAATGCCCAACCGCCAGTATGTCGTATCATCGACTATAGCAAATTCCTTTATCAGCAGAAGAAACGTGCAAAGGAACTGAAGGCAAAGCAAGTTAGACAAGAAGTCAAGGAAATTCGTTTCGGACCACAGACCGATGATCATGACTACAACTTCAAACTCAAGCATGCCAAGGAATTTCTCGAGGAAGGCAACAAGGTTCGTGCTTTCGTGTTCTTCCGTGGCCGTTCTATCCTTTTCAAGGAGCAGGGAGAAGTTCTGTTGTTGCGTTTCGCCAACGATCTTGAGGAATATGGCAAGGTGGAGCAGATGCCTGCATTGGAAGGCAAGAAGATGTTCCTCTATCTCTCTCCCAAAAAAGCCGGCGTAGCCAAGAAGAGTCAGCAGAAGATGGATAGAGAGCGCCGTGAAGCTGAGGCCAAGGGTCAGACAAAAGAAGAGGGGGCTACAGAAACTGCTGAGACTCCTGCTAACGGAGGACTCTTCGCTAACGCCAAAAATGGTGCCGATGCTCTGAAGAAGCTCCAGAAGTAATATATATGAGAAAATAACAGGTGCGTAACGTCTTGGTATATACGTTGCCACCGCATAATAAATAACCATTTAAACATTTAAAAAAATGCCAAAAGTAAAGACAAACTCCGGTGCAAAGAAGAGATTTCGTTTCACTGGTACAGGTAAGATTAAGAGACGTCACGCTTACCACAGTCACATCCTGACTAAGAAAACAAAGAAGCAGAAGCGTAATTTGGTTCACACTGCAATCGTTGATCCTAGCAACGTTAAGCAGGTACGTGATTTGCTGCGTCTCCGTTAATCCTATTGTCTAACATTTTTAAAGTAAGAAGAAACTATGCCAAGATCAGTAAATCATGTTGCTTCAAGAGCAAAAAGAAAAAGAATTTTAAAGCTTACACGTGGTTACTATGGAGCGCGTAAGAACGTATGGACCGTAGCCAAGAACACTTGGGAGAAGGGTCTTACCTATGCTTACCGCGATCGCCGCAACAAGAAGCGTACTTTCCGTGCGTTGTGGATTCAGCGTATCAACGCTGCTGCCCGCCTCGAGAATATGACTTATTCTACTCTGATGGGTGCTCTGCATAAGGCTGGTATCGAGATCAACCGTAAGGTTCTCGCTGACCTCGCTGTAAACAACCCAGAGGCTTTCAAGGCTATCGTTGCTAAGGTGAAGTAAATCATAAGCAATCATAAATCCCAAAAAAAGCTGCATTGCAATTTTCGCGATGCGGCTTTTTTATTGCTCGTTATTCCTGTCTCTACCGGTCAAAGTTGTGGTATATCTTATTTGTTTGCTGGTCTATGTTCTTGCTGAAGAGCACCAATGCCTTGTCTTGACAAAGCATTGATGCTGATTCAAGTTAAACTTCCATTATTTGCATAAGGCTATTATATTCCTTTCATTGATAGTGATATGCGATGTCGCTTCTCGTCAACCTCAGCTACTCTTACCATGACATACTGGTGTAGCTTCACTACTTGTGTTGGGTCGCTGACGTAGCGGTCGGCAAGTTGGGAGATGTGTACCAAACCGTCCTGATGCACGCCGATATCTACGAAGGCACCGAAGTTGGTGATGTTGGTGATAATACCGGGCACTACCATACCCACCTTGAGGTCGGCAATAGATTGTATGCTGCTGTCAAATTCAAATTCTTCAATTTGTTCTCTTGGGTCGCGTCCCGGTTTTTCCAGTTCGCTGATGATGTCAGTGAGTGTAGGTAAACCCACTGTGTCTGTCACATAGCGTTTTATGTCTATGCCCTCACGCTTCTTCTTGTCGAGAATCAGGTCGCCAACAGAGCAGTGGCAGTCTTTAGCCATCTGTTCTACTATTTTATAGCTTTCAGGATGTACAGCACTGTTGTCAAGAGGATTACGGGCTCCTGGTATGCGAAGGAATCCGGCACATTGTTCAAATGCTGCCGGACCGAGGCGTGGTACGTGTTTCAATTGTGCTCTGCTCTGGAACGGCCCGTTTTTGCGACGATATTCCACTATGTTCTTAGCCAATGCCGGTCCCAGTCCGCTGACGTATGTCAGCAGATGGCGACTTGCCGTATTAAGGTCTACGCCCACCGAGTTTACGCAACTCTCCACCGTCAAGTCAAGGCTCTTACGGAGCTTCGTCTGGTCAACGTCGTGCTGATATTGTCCCACACCGATACTTTTCGGATCTATTTTCACTAATTCAGCAAGAGGGTCCATAAGTCGTCTGCCTATCGACACAGCGCCTCGTACTGTGACGTCCTCCATAGGGAATTCCTCTCGTGCTGTTTCAGAAGCAGAATACACAGAAGCACCGTCCTCACTTACCACAAACTGCTTTATTTCATCAGCGAGATGCAGTGAGCGGACGAATGCGGAGGTTTCGCGACTTGCCGTACCGTTGCCAATGGCTATAGCTTCGATACGGTAATCTTTTATCATCTTAAGCATCTGTTGTGTGGCTTGCTGAACCTTGTTTACAGGAGGGTGGGGGAATATGGCCTCGTGGTGTAGCAGATTGCCTTGTGCGTCGAGACATACTATCTTGCATCCCGTTCGGAATCCTGGGTCCACTCCCATAACTCGTTTCTGACCAAGTGGGGCAGAGAGCAACAGCTGTCGCAGGTTTTCTGCAAACACGCCGATAGCCTCCTCATCGGCTTTTTCCTTGCTCAGATTTGCAAATTCCGTTTCTATGGCAGGTTTGAGAAGTCTTTTGTATGAGTCGTCAACAGCTTCGCCCACAAGTGAGGAGCAGCGCCCGTAGCCACGGACGAAGAATCTTTTAAGCCTCTCGGTACATTCATCATCGTCGGCAGATATTGAAATTCGGAGTATACCTTCGCTTTCGCCACGGCGCATGGCAAGCAGACGATGGGATGAGCATCTGCGTAGCGGTTCGGAGAAGTCGAAATAGTCTGAGAATTTCGCAGCCTCTTCACTCTCTGCCTTTGCCTTGACAACTTTCGACGATATTATGGCACCACAGCGGAAAGCCTGTCTCACGGTCTGTCTGCTGCGTTCGTCTTCGCTCACTGTCTCGGCAATGATGTCTTGTGCTCCGCGAATGGCAGCCGCTATATCTTTCACGCCATCTTTAACGAAACGTTGTGCGGCAGCTTCCGGATTGTTTTCTTTTTGCATCATGAGGATTACAGAAAGCGGTTCCAATCCTTGTTCGCGAGCCATCTGTGCTCTGGTACGACGTTTTGGTTTGAATGGCATGTAAATGTCTTCCAGTTCGTCAGCATCCCAGCAGAGGTCAATGCGCTGCAGCAACGCGTCTGTCATCTTTCCTTGGTCTGTGATGGTCTTCACCACAGTTTCTTTGCGTTTGCTTATTTCTTTTAGCTTGTCGAAGGCGTCGCTGATGGCTGCAATCTTCACTTCGTCGAGACCTCCTGTGCGTTCCTTGCGGTAGCGGCTGATGAAGGGGATGGTGCATCCCTCTTCGAGCAACTGGAGAGTGTTTTCTGTACTTCGGCGACTGATAGATAGCCGGGCGGCTATGATTTCTGAGAATTTTTCAATGTTCATTGTTGTATTTCTTAATCAACTATTCTTTTTGCTTACATGTTAACGGAAAAATATAATAAAGATTGTGCAACGTGTGGAAATTAGTTGTGAATTAAGAAGGTAGTTTCTCCTTAACCAAAGAAGGCCCGGAGATGATATATTCTCCGAGCCTTTGCGAACATAAAAAACTATTGGTAAGGTGTGTGGTGTGTTGTCTTATTTTCTGTTGGCTACACGTTGTTTGATTTGCTTAAGCCTGTTTTGATAGTAGTTCTTCACGTCAGACCATTTGTAATATGGCCATGAATCGGTGGCTACCGGGATATGGCATTCCTTCTCGTTGTGGAGGAATTTTACGATGATATTGCCTGCCTTGTTGCGGAAGAATACAATCTGAATGTTGCTTGCCATCGGGGTGGCCTTGAAGTCAGCCCAGTGTTTGTAGACCTCTTCTGGTTTCCTTACTTCCACATCAAATCCATCGATCTGCAGGAGTGCAAGTAGCGGAATGACGTTTCCGTCGTGGCCGAATCTTAGGTCAGCAGCCATATCGCCATTGCTGATAGCCTTGTCTGCACATTCAAGGATATTCTCAACGAGCGTTGATGCGTTTGCCATTACCAGTCCGTCGCTCATCTGAGGATTGGCATTGCCGATATAGAAGCGGTAGTTCACGCACTGCCACATGTCGAAGAGTTCTTGTGGCGTGAAAATGTCGTAGAACGTCACGTCTTTGGTCTCTATGTCCTGCATGTCAGAAGCAATCCAGTAGAATGCCCATGCGAGTTTCTCCGGATTTACCTGGCAGCGGATAAAGTCGGCATCTGAAAACAGTGAGTTTACGAGGCGAGCAGGTTTCACGTGTTCTGCCTCAAACTTGCGATATTCCTCCACCCAAGGACCAGTCTCACCATGAGTGAATTTGTTTGACTCATCGGTATGGTAATTCAGATATGACATGTTGCGCTCCGTCATTTCGTAGTCGATAGAGAGCTGCGGATATATACCTTTCAGTCCATCGCAGAATGCCGCCATACTCATGGCACAACGGTATACAACAGTGGAACGGGCGAATACACGGCGTTTGCCTCTGAACGCCTCAGGATAGTTGCGGGCCATTCTCTCTGCAATACCTTTGTGCTGTCTGGCTCCCAGTGGAGTGAGGTCTCCGCCCCGTCCGCGTGTTTCTGTGAACACCTTGCGAAGGCGCTGCAGCACGTCCTTTCCGAGCGGTGTTATGCATCCTTCATTTTCAGCCTTCTCAAGCAGTGAGATGGTCATGGTGAAGTCGCCGTCGCCCAAGAGATAGCGAGAACCGTGGCGTCCGTAATGGCTTACGTAGAATGGTGTGTAGCCTTTTGGAGCAGGAGTCTGGCGTGTTGTCACTTCTGGGTATGCGAGATATACGCCTCCCGACTTGTTGAGATCGGCACTGATCTCTTCGAATGATGTCTGTGCCATCGCACCGTTGGCTGCCAAGGCGATGGTCAGTGTGAGTAGTGTGTGTCTGATTGAAATCATGATGTTTGTTTTTAGTTGACGAGTTGACAAGGAGGTTTCCTTTGATTGTCAGAAGAAAAACAATTTCCTTGTCTACTCGTCTACTTGTCTACTTGTTAACTCGTCTGCTTGTTAACTCGTTAATTGGCATAACCGTCGTTCTGCTTCAGCAAAGGCATGTTGGAGAACTCTGTCTGAGGGATAGGGAATACCTTCAGGTAATCCTCTACGTCGGCACCTTCGCGCACGCCGTTCTTCCAATCCCAGTTGCGTCCGCTTGTGAATTTGCCGAAGCGTACGAGGTCGGTACGGCGCACAAGTTCTGTGGCAAGTTCGCGCTGGCGCTCAGCTAGGATGAAATCGAGATTGAGATCGCTCATCTGTATATCTCCCGATACGTCGGAACGAACACCGTCCTTTGCGTATTTGCCAGACATATAGGCGCGTTCGCGTATTTCATTTACATAGCCTAATGCTTCATCCATAGTGCCGTTAGCACCTCTAAGAATAGCCTCGGCGGCTATGAGATAAGCTTCGGCAGAGCGGAACAGAGGGAAGTCGATGGATGAATATGCGTCCCCCTGCTCTGGCAGAGAATTGTCACGGTTTACGTTGCGCCATTTGATGTAGCCGTAGCCACAGGTGAAGGTGCTCGTCATGTTGCCTTTCTCGTCCCATGTGTTTTTTGTCTGGTTGGGCAGAGCCGTCATGAACTGTGCTCGCTTGTCCATCTTCTTGTCGCCCCATGTGTCGTTTGGGTCGAATATCACATCCTGGGCGTCGAAAGCGTCAACGAGAGTGGTCTTCGCCCTTACGTTGCCCCATCCGCGAGATCCAACGCCTGTTTTATACAGCTCGTTCATCGGTCCGTTGACGAAAGCCTTTGTGTAGAAGTTCGTTCCGGCTGAGCTTTGTGCTCTGAGTCCGTCCTGAACGAGAGGCCAGATTATTTCGCTACATTTGTCGTTGTCGGCGAGGAAGATCGTACGATAGTCAGGGGCCAAAGGATAAGTACCGTCGTTGATCACCATCTTGGCATATTTGAGAGCATCGTTGTAGCGGTTCTCGCCAGTCCATGATTCTGCGTTTATATACATTCTGGAGAGCAGGAACCATGCTGCCACACGGTCGATACGTCCATACACGTTCTCGCCTGGAGCCTTGAGGTCTGTGTCTATGGCGAGAAGTTCGCTCTCGGCAAAGTCGAATATCTGCTTGCGGGTCCACTGTTGCGGTATGTCCTTCACGCCAGTGTTCTCGTCGATGTATGGCACGCCGCCGAAGAGGTCGCACAAGGTAGCATAGCAGTAGGCGCGGATGAATCGTGCCTCTGCACGGTAGCTGGCACATTCGCTGCCAAGTTCATTCCATAGTCCGCGGCTCTTGAGCTTGCTCTCGGTACATTCGCGCAGCAACTCGTTGCAGTATGCTATAGACATGTAGAGACGCTGATATGTCCAGCGGATGACAGAAGCGTTGGATGCGTCCCACTGCAAGTTGAGACATTTGCGCAGTCCGTTAGACGATGATGGCATGATAAAGTTGTCTGTTGGCAACTCCTGCAGGTAGAACATGAGACGCACATATCCAGAGTATCCTTCGTTGGCACCCTCAAGGTCACCGTCGCCACCGTCGCCACCTTTCTGACCTGTGAGGATAAGTGAGCTGTAGCATTTTGCAAGTACTCCTGTATAGCCGTCGGCTGTCTGATAGACCTTTTCGCTCACCAGCTCATTGTCGTCGAGAGGCATGGTGTCGAGGTCGCTGAAACATGATGTGAAGAGGCATCCCAGGATGCCCAGCAACATTGTTTTCAATATATTCTTTTTCATAAGTTGTGTTCATTTTGTTGATTGACTGGGAAATTGTTTCATTCATTGACCAGTTCTCCCGTCAATTCATTTACTTTATTTAAAAATTCAGATTAGCAGATATTGAGAAGGTGCGTGGACGAGGATATACGTCACGGTCGATACCGTTGTATATCTCTGGATCCAGACCCGAATAACCGGTTATTACACATACATTCTGAACTGCTGCCGAGAGACGCAGGCTGCTCGATGAGTTCCATAGTTTGTGGAATGTGTAGCCCAGCGTGATGTTGTCGATACGGAAGAAGTCACCCTTCTCGAGGAAGTAATCAGAATAGAGCTGCTGCTGCTGGAATCCGCTCTGTGCCGTGGTCTTCAGGATATTTGAGAAGTTGCCCTGATCGCTATATACCTGCTGCTGGTATTGGTTGGCTGCCACATAATTATATATGTAGTTTCCGAATGAACCATGGC
>NZ_NALQ01000012.1:0-10000 GCF_008680225.1 Prevotella sp. LMAG:51
TTGAAGTCCATAAGGTATAGCTCTACGTCTTCGGGACTATACTTGGCTATCATGTTGATGATGATGTCGTGCAGGAAGCGCGACTTGCCCGAACCCGTCTCGCCTATTACAAATGCATGGTAATGGCCACGGTTTACATCTATCTTGAAATCTACGGTCTCGCCATCGGTAGTCTTGCCTATCGGAGCCTCGATGGCAGAAGTTGTGACGGCATATTCGGTCTTGTCTATCTCTGGCTCGTCTATCTCTGGTTCATCTTCCGTTTGCAAGCCATTGTTAAGATATTCGATACACTTGCTGCGGAAGTCGGAATCTTTGGCTAAAGACAAATTGGCAAACGACAAAATGGCTTCTGTATAGTTAATTTCATCTTTAAGGGTAGTATATCCATTAATAAAACAGAACTTGTCTTCGTCAAGTAGACCAGGATCGTATACACCTTCTTCAACATTATAATCATTGAGGATAAATACGGTGTGAATATTGGCGAATGCCCCCTTTTCTATTATCTGTCTGTAAGCATTGCCTATATTATTATAATCGTTTAAGAAATCAAGAAATACGACAAAATCATATATATTATCCGACAGTTCGCCACGTAGTCGCTGCGCCATCTTTGTCTTCAACGATTCTGCCAAACCTTTTGCCGACTGTACATCACAATATATATTGCACACAGAACGGTCGAAGTTGTCGATAAAGAACTGTGCCTTGCATGAGAAGTTAAGGTCGATGAAGTTGAATCTAACCTTGCCAAGTGGCATCGACAACAGTACAGACATGAGCAGGTGGGTCATCTTCTTTTGTGCAAATTCTTCCCAACCATTTATACCATAGATTGTCGCTCCTGGCGTTTCAGAAAAATTCACATATTTAGGCAAGCATACCACAATATTCTGAATGCCAATGTTGCAAGTGGTATCAGTATAGATAGGTGGCATAGTTGTGCGTTTGGAAGCCGCACTTGCTATATTTCTAATTACCTCATCCTGCAAATCGGCTTTAGGTAGCCTGGGCAGTAAAATAGGGTCTATATTGCTAATGCGCTCAGCAAGTTGCTTGAGCTCATCAACAATTTCTCCCCTCTCAATGTCGTACGCCTCCTTTGTGTCAGCCTTTATGTTGCGTATTCTATGCTCTAAGTATTTAACGAGCATATCTATTGCTGCTATTGTCTTTGCCATCAGTTTTCCTCCTTAATATAAACGAAACATGCATTCTTGTCCTGTTTCTCGTACACCTGCAAGTGTACAAGAGCGTGAATGTTCTTGTGCAGATACTCAAATACTATCTTTCCAGAATAGTAAGAATTTAGGTTTTCCAAGAATGTTCCCAATTCCTTTTGTGGCACAAAATCATTATCGTCGAAATCTGTTTCAGACGATTTGTTTACTACAGCATTCCATATTCGCTTAGTAATAGGGTTAGCTACATAATGTATTTTCTTTTTCTTTCCAAATATGATGCCGTCCTTATACTCACACACCTTGATGTCGCTGACAAAGTCTTCTATCAGAGACTTATATGAATTACGTTCAGCTTCTTCCTTAGCTTTGCGTTCGGCTTCTTCCTTGGCTATACGTTCTGTTTCTTCCTTGGCTTTGCGTTCGGCTTCTTCCTTAGATTTACGTTCGGCTTCTTCCTTGGCTATACGCTCGGCTTCTTCCTTGGCTATACGCTCGGCTTCTTCCTTAGCTTTACGCTCTGCTTCTTCTTTGGCTTTGCGTTCAGCTTCTTCCTTAGCTTTACGCTCAGCTTCTTCTTTGGCTATACGCTCAGCTTCTTCCTTAGCTTTACGTTCGGCTATATTCCTGCATTGGTCTATTGCTTCCTTAAAACTATAATAAGGAGTTACTTGCAAAAGCTCTTTATTATATTTAATGTCCATATCGACCAGCTTAAACAGCTCTTTGGTTTTGGCAGTATCTCCATTTTGGATTTTGTCGAGCAAATCAATAATATTTGTGCTTTCTTCTACATTATGCCATTTGCTGTCTGTATATCCTGCATCGCCTTCGTCAAAGTTGTCCGCAAGATAATGCCCAATAACGGTAGACAAATCTATTGGAAACAAAAAATTTCCATCCCCATAATTTGGCGCATGCAATTTAGCTTGAACCATCAATAAATCCCATATTGCCTCACCGTCATTGGTCAATGCCTTGTCCGATAAACCACTATAATAGTTATAGTTTAAATTAAATTGTCCCATAATCAAATATTTTAGTAAGTATGCAGAATTGTTTATACAAAGATGGAAAGATGCTTAACAATTAGATTGGATAGAATTAATGATGGAGGGAAAATCTGATTGATTACTTGCCAGCCACTCCTTGGCAAGAGTGGTGGCAAATGTATGGAAGTCTTTCTTGTGAGCATCTGACCATAGCTCTTTGTTGTTTTGAAGAAACTCCAGCAGTTGTTCTCTCAACTCTTGGTCCTCAGTCCGTTCAAGAACCACTCTGATGAGTGTAAGCGCTTGGATTTCGCCCAAATCTTTATGTATCATATTCTTTTCTTTTCAAAACACGATTTCTCGCCATGGCATAACCCGAGCAAGCCCGGTTCTGCTCATCTGGCTTATCGAAATCCTTCGTCGTTTAGTTATTTTCTTTTTTGCGGATCTCTTGCAGAATAGCTTCGCGCATCCACCATACGGCATACGAGGCAAACTTGAAGCCACGTGACTTGTCGAACTTATGGCCGGCATGTAACATTCCGTAACGACTGGCAGCAATGAGTGCTTCGTCAGAGAGTCCCTTGTCCACATACTGCTTTGCTACTGCCTTGATAAAGACAGAACCGAGTTCTGCCAACTGGTTCTCAGCATCGGAGTCGCCCTGCTATATGAGGTCAATAAGACGCAAAGCCTCATCGTTGTCGATGATAGGCATCTTTTCACTGTTTGTTGTAGAATTGTTGTTCATCATATCTTTAATGTTTTTAGTTGTCGCGCGAAATTTACCCTGTTTTTTTGAAATAAAAAAATCAGACCATAGAAAATCAACAAAAAATCGACTTCTTGTTGCAATCATATCTTATTCAAAGATACTGCCAACGAGCGCCATGAGAACTTGTTCTCAGATGGCCGAGTGCAGCCTATCTTATTCAAAGATAGTGCAAACCGAGCGCAATGAAGATTGCTTCAATTGCCGAGGTGCAGCCTATCTTATTCAAAGATACTGAATATAGCCTGGATAATCCAACCGATAATCATAAACGCAAGTTGTATGAGACTTATCAATATGTAGCCACCAAACACAACAATCAAGATTCCGCATAGAAAGAGAAACATGTCTCACGTCTTTTGAAAAGTTTTGCCTACTCCCTTTGCAGCGTTTCGGCTGTCTCTGTTATTATCTCGACAACTGCATCATCGTAAATCAACCTCATACTCATTGAAATAGATGAAGCCGTCCTTCCAATGCTCACAGTTCCACTTGTGGATGTCATCAACAGTAAGAGTGTCACGTTTCAAGACACGTGCGAAATAGGCTAATGCCTCATCCATACTTTATGCATTGGTCGCAATATCCTATTAATCTTTCTAATTCGCTGATACTTGGATCGTCAGAGACGGTACCAAACTTATCTATCAACGAAGTAGCAATTCTATTGGCAGCTTCTACATCATTTTTTTCATTCGCAAGAAATTCGTCCTCGGTGTCATACTTTAGACGCAAACGGTTATCTTTCTCTTCCTGAGCCTTTAAAGCCTCTTGCTTTTGAGAAGCCTTGACTTTTTCCTGCTCGTTTCCAACGAGTATGTTCAGAAAAGTTGCAGCATTCTGATTGCCCAATACCATTGCCTGTTGATACCAATACTTTGCTTGCTCTATGTCTTGTGGAAGTCCCTTTTGTCCATGTTGGAACCACAGACCAATCTGGCATGCAGCTTGACCATCACCATTTTCGGCTTTTTCCACATAATCCTTGATAGGAGCGAGAACATTTTGTTTCTCTTCCTGTTCTTTTGCAAGTTTCTGTTGGTGTGCTTCAGCTTGTGCCTTTTCCTCAGCCTCTTTCATGGCACGCAGTTCTGCCTCCATCTGTGCTTTGCGCTTGGCATCCTCAAACTCCTTTCTATCCAACTCTGCTTGACGCTGTCTGTTGGCTTCAATCTGTGCCAAACGCGCTTCTTCCAATCTGACATCTTCTAATGCGGCATCTTCCTTAGCCTTACGCTCGTACAACTGAAAAATTTTTATTTTATCTGTCAGAATACTCCCATTCCTCAAATGCCGAGACATTAGCTTGTGGCTCTTCCTCCTTAGAATAGTCGTTGGCGAGATATACCACAGGAAGCTTGGTCTCATACATCAAGTCTAAAGCATATTTAAGATACTCTCCTCTTAACTGTTCCATATAGCGGTGGAACAAGAAGAACTTGGTGTTCTCGTTGTATGTTCCAGGAATAATGAACTGTTCATCATCTCCAGACGGAGTGATCGTTTGGATTGTCCCAGCTTTATCTATGTAAAGTGCATTTCCGCAAGTCGCACAACCGTTCATCTCGCTGATAGCACGTCTTGCGTTGTCAATGTCGGGATTTGAATGAAACCATATAAGCACTGGGCGTATTGGTGAACTACCAACATACTCTTCGATAGTCTCAATAATGTTGTTCTCGTTAGTACTTTTCATATTCTGTCTTTTGTTTAAGTCAGACTGTATGTTACAAAATAAAAAAAGCAGCAAAGACTCTGCGACTGCACGATTTTACTCGCACGTCGTAGTGTCTTTACTGCTTTGTCTTATGCTGTTGCCCATAGAGCCAGACTTCAAGGTTTGTGTCCTAAGGCTCCGTTCGGACTGTTTCTTGTTTAGGTCGTGTACTTTTGTGTAAGCACGAAAAAGCGTGAAGCCCCTTGTCGCTCGCTTCACATCTTGAGGTCTTCGAAATTTCAAGATGCCAGAAAACCAAGCGCCAATAACGCTTTTCTTATGTTTGCCCTCTACCAACCGTCACTTTTTCAAGCGACTTCGGCGTAGGGCTATATGCCGTTATTGCACATTAAATGCAATTTAGCATGCCAAAGTTACTAATTACCTGAGTTCGGGATAAGCGACAGTCGTTTTTCTTGCTATGCCAGATTTCCGATAGGTGCATATTACATTTGCCCTCCAAACAATATGGATGGCAAAATGCAAGGATTGTAAAGTCCAAATGAAGTTTACTTTATAACAGCAAGCTGTCCGTCAACATTCTCTATGCAATAGTCAATGTTGATGGATGGCTTCTTTTCAAAGAAGCTATACGCAGCCAAAACAGAAAGGACATTCATTACGAAATTGAACACGCTACGATGTCTTGAATGTACAAGTTGTGCAACATTCTTAAGTTCGTCATTGATGGTTTCTATGACAGATCTTTTACGCAACAGAATCTTGTCATACAATGGCATAAGCTTGTTTTTCATATTGCATTTCAAGCCAGTGACAATTTCTATACCGTCGTTAAACAATCTCTCAAACAAGCCATGCGAAATATATCCTTTGTCTGCGAATAATTTTCCGAACACATTATCACTCAATCTGTTAAAAACATCTGTATTTCTATCGTCAACATTCGCTTTCGTAAGCATAAAGTTAAGCAGTTCACCTCTCTCATTGCATATCAGGTGTAACTTGAAACCGAAATACCATCCCATGGTGCTTTTGCCTCTTTCTGCATAACCACGGAACACCTTATTCCTTGTTATACGCTTGTTGTGGCATACAGGAATGCATGTACTGTCAATGAAACTTATACCCGTGCATCTACCAAAGCAAAACAGTTGGAGGAACAGCATCATCTCAACCGCGACTCTGGACTCGAGTTCAACAAAGCGGTTATATGAGAGCTGCTTTGGGAACAAGTCGTGCAGGTGCACCTTGACATAAAAGAGGTAATAATGCTTGAAGTTGCGGAAAGTATTGAAATGAAAGCAGATGAGTATTGTCATGATTTCCGACCGGCTCATAGTACATTTCCGATTGCGGTGCTTACGCCCGTCAGGCTCACAAATGGACATGCGGGCAATCTCTTTATCATATTCTTGGCAAAAATCATCGATAATACAGAAAATTTCAGTAATTTTGTCCTTGGTAATCTCCATAACTATAGTATCCTTTTACTTTATAACTAATTGATTTACAACCATAAAGGTACTAAAAATTATTGAGATTACCAACTTTTATAAAGACTTTCTTATCCCGAACTCAGGTTAATTATTATTGGTATCGCAAAAAATAGGGCCGAATTATTTCAAGTAGAGTTGGCAAATAAAGAAATTGATGTTGTACAACATACTCTTAGGCATGATCTTATTATCCGAACATTCCTTGTGCCTTTAAGTCTACATTCAAGATTCGCGATATTCTTCCCATATACAATAATATGAATTTGATTTATGCACTATATACGCGAAGATAGCAGAAAAGTTTATCAGAATTAAATGATCAGCGAAGAAAGAATTCAGAAAGTACCGATTATTGATCATTTAATTCTTCAAAATATACTTATTTGAGCATTTTATTTGGCGGTAAAAGAACGTAAAAAGCGGTATAGGAATGTTGTCGTACAATTCCCATACCGCTTATATTCAATGCTTTAAGCTGTTTGTGTAGCTGTTTGAGCTGTTAGTATTCGTCCTCGTTGAAGAGGAAGTCTTCTTTTGTCGGATAGTCGGGCCAGATATCCTCGATGCTCTCGTAGACGTCACCCTCATCCTCTATCTCCTGCAGATTCTCCAACACTTCAAGCGGCGCCCCGGAACGAGTTGCGTAGTCAATCAATTCGTCCTTCGTTGCAGGCCATGGCGCATCTTCGAGCTTTGAAGCTAATTCAAGTGTCCAATACATAGTAAATATAAATTATCAGTTTGCGATACCAGGCAGCATCACCATGCCAGCTCGCTGCCTATTATAAAATTGAGCGCAAAAATAATGTTTTTTTTCTTATCTACAAGTTTTTCTTCCATATTTTTTCTCTCACACCGTCATTAAAGTTTAATTTGCGTGCGAGCATGAAGAGATAGTCAGAAAGACGGTTGATATACTGCAATACATTTCCATCGAGCTTGGTGGTTTCACCGAGGAAGAATATGCGCCTCTCCGCCCTGCGGCATACCGTGCGGCATACATGTGCGAGAGCTGCCTCATGTGAGCCTCCGGGGATGATGAATGACGTCTGTCGGGGCAGACTGCCGTTCAGCTGGTCAATTTCCTCTTCCAGCACCGTCACCTCCTGCGGGTCGATGGTATACGAAGGTGCCAACTTGGTCTGAGTGGTATCGGTAGCGAGATATGAGCATACCGTGAACAGCGTGCGCTGAATGCTGATCACCATATTCTTGTCGTCGCCATCCTTCATGAATGAAGCAAGCAGACCGAGCTGCGCACTGAGTTCATCCACGGTGCCGTATGCCTCGATACGAGGGTTTGTCTTTCTCACCCTCACTCCTCCTACCAAGCTCGTCATGCCCTCGTCGCCTGTCTTTGTATAAACCTTTGTTATTGCCATAGTCTTGAGATTTTTAAAAGTTAATCTTGTAATTCTGCTTATATCGTTTCGGATCGACATACACCAATCCGCAATAATACATATCAAAGGACACTATATTCTGAAGTCTCCCCACTACATCTTGCCAGACCGCCTTGTTGTAGTTCAACCTATCCACTACCACGAAATCACCGGTCCGCAACCGCTTCACCGCTTCCGTCAGCCATTCTGCATCTATTGCAGGGGCATTGGCATGCAGGATATGCGTCCCCGGTGCATTTCCAAGCGTTTCCAGCGCCGGATCCGCATCACACGGCCCAATGCCCGCCCAACGCAGAGAATTGCAGCCTGCACGGAAATAAGCCTTGTCACGCTTCATGTCTTCATCATCAAAGCCCACCGCCACCACCATCTCTGGCTGGGCATGGTTGGCGAGACGGAGAAAGAACTCACCCATCTTGCGTCTCACGGCATCTGCCTCAGGAAAATCCTTTGCCAGACGTTCGTAGGCATAATACGGGTAATGCTCATTTATGACGTATCTGACGAGGCTGTAAGCCCAAGGCGACTGTATTCCGAAGCCCCGGCAACAGCCAATCCTACTGAGCCATATCATTCCGCGTATTAACCTATTTGTCGTCATCAGGCGCAAATATACGTATTTTTATCAAAAATAAAACGATTTGTCAGGACATTTTTCCATCAAGAACGTAAATATCAAGGATAAAAGGTAATAACAAGCTCTTAATATCAAAACAGGAAGAGAGAGAAACTGAAAAAAGTCAACTCTGCATTTGCTATTGATATGATTTTCCGCTAATTTTGCATTTTAAAGGTAATAGAGATATGAAAACGCTTAAAGAACTTTTCAAAATAGGCAAGGGACCATCAAGCAGTCATACGATGGGTCCACAGAAAGCCGCAAAGATATTTCTGGAGAACAACCGCGGAGCAAGCTCGTTCGAGGTGACTCTCTATGGTAGTCTTGCCGCTACGGGCAAAGGACACATGACAGACATCGCCATCATCGAGGTGCTGGAACCCATTGCTCCCGTTAGGATAATCTGGAAACCGGACGTATTCCTTCCGTTCCATCCCAACGGAATGAAATTCAAGTCGCTCACAAATGACGAGAAGCCTATCAACGAATGGACGGTATACAGCATAGGTGGAGGTGCGCTCTCTGAAGGCAAAGGAGATGACGACATGTTCAACTCACCTGAAGTCTACGACATGAACTCCATGACAGAGATAATGAAATGGTGTGAACGCACGGGAAGAAATTATTGGGAATACGTGCAGCTATGCGAAGACAGCAGTCTGTGGGATTATCTCGAAGTGGTATGGATCAAGATGAAAGAGGCGGTTGAACGTGGTCTTAAACGTGAAGGAAGACTTCCCGGTCCGCTCAATCTGCCACGCAAGGCACCGACATACTACGTGAAAGCAAGTGGCTATAAACAGTCGCTGCAGACAAGAGGATTGGTATATGCCTATGCTCTGGCAGTGAGTGAGGAAAACGCTTCAGGCGGAACAATCGTCACCGCTCCTACCTGTGGAGCATGCGGCGTGCTGCCAGCGGTGTTATATCATATATCAAAGAGCCACGAATTCACAGACAAACAAATCCTGCACGCTCTTGCCACAGCGGGACTGGTAGGAAATATAGTGAAGAAAAACGCATCCATCTCCGGAGCCGACGTTGGTTGCCAAGGAGAAGTGGGCGTAGCATGCGCCATGGCGTCAGCAGCATCCTGCCAGTTGTTCGGTGGCAGCCCGTCTCAGATAGAATATGCAGCAGAGATGGGACTGGAACACCACCTCGGTATGACTTGCGACCCTATTTGTGGATTGGTGCAGATACCATGTATCGAACGCAATGCCTTCGCTGCCACCCGAGCACTCGACTCTAATCTCTATGCCGCATTCTCCGACGGATCTCACCGCGTTTCGTTCGACCGCGTCGTAGAGGTAATGAAGCGCACCGGACACGACATTCCATCGCTATACAAAGAGACTAGCGAGGGCGGCCTTGCAAAGGGTTTCAACATGACGGGTAACGTGAATGACTAAAGCAACAATTCAAACGCCCAGACAAGTTAGAATAAAGTAATACGATAACATTACGCATTCTGAGCCACAAAGCGGATTACATCTCCTGGTAGGGAACTGTAATCCGCTTTCTTTATACTCAAACGGTCATCAATACTAAAATTCAACAAAAACCGTCAACCATCTGGTCACATATTCGGAAGTGTCTATAATTCAGTCACTTCCGTCTGTTTCTGCATGCAAAAACCATCTGGTAATTGTCCGGACAATTCAATTATCGCCTGATGAAAACAGACATGACGTGCATGAGGACCAAGGAAGACCCTGATGCGTACAGACGCAAAAAAAATCCTCCGGAGGATTGCTCTTCCGGAGGATTCAAGTCTTAAAGTGAAAAAAGGCGGTTACCTACTCTCCCACATTGCATTGCAGTACCATCGGCGCAAGCGGGCTTAACTTCTCTGT
>NZ_NALQ01000013.1:0-5706 GCF_008680225.1 Prevotella sp. LMAG:51
TCCTTGCGCCATTTTTCTGCCGTGTGGCAGGCAGGGGCAAAGGTAGCATGGCGTTTATTTCTTTATCGTCTCCTTATGCAGAAATTCGGCAAACTGCTCCTTGTATCCGTTGAACACGTTGACGTCGACGTCTCCCTGTATTCCTCTCACCTTGCCGTAGGGCGTGAGCTGCCAGAAGGCGAGCCTGACGTCAGGACGGTATTGTCCGTAGCGCGCAATCCATACGGGGTAATTGCCCTTGATGTCGGGAGCGGCAGACAGATATCTGTTCACGAAATTCTGGCTCACGTAGAGCACGGGCTTCGTGCCGGTGGCGTTGCGCACGATGTTGAGCCATGTCCTGATGGCACGGAACATCACTTCCGGTCCGCCCATCTGTTTTATCTGGGCGTCGCTTGGCTCCACGTCGAGAACGGGAGGCATGTCGCCGACTCTCAGAGCCGTGTGTCTAAGGAAGAAATGCGCTTGCGCCGCAGCACTGCTCCTTGTCGAGAAGAAGTGGTATGCCCCTACGGCGATGCCTCTCTTCTTGGCGTTGACATAGTCGGAGGCGAAATATCTGTTGCGCACGGTGACGCCTTCCGTTGACTTTATGTATGCGAATGAGATGCGGTAGTTTATGTCGCCGGCACTTCTCCTTCCGGAACCCAGTCCGATGACTCGCACCTTTGTCCAGTCGAGATGGAATTTCTTCTTTCCCTTCTCGTGTTGGTATCTCGACACGTCGATGCCGTATATCCTGTCGGCTGTATGCACCATCTTCTCTCCGCGGTATCTGTCCTTCCGCCAGTCGCCGGCTTTCACCTTGCCGTTCTCTGCCACTCCGCAGCCGAAACCGTTGCGGCGGTCGGCGGTCCACTGGCCGGTATAGAATTCTCCGTCGGCATTTCTCCATGTGCCGTGTCCGTCGGCAAGCAGGTCTTCACTGAATCCTCCGTGGTATATTCCGAGAGAGTCCTCTCGCGTTCCGCTCACTATCGTGTCGGCGTGCCATAGTGCGGTGATTCGTCTGCCCAGAGAGTCGGTCGTAGTGCCGTAGCCACAGCGTTTGCCGTCTTTCCACATTCCGCTGTACACGATACTGTCTTTCAGCGACAGCACTCCGTAGCCGTTCCGCTTGCCGTGTACCATCTCTCCGCGGTAGCAGTAGTCGCCGTGGTATAGGGTCACGGTGTCGATGGGCTTGCCGTCTTTGCATGAGATGATGGCGAGTGCCGTCAAGGCATATATAATAATGTGGGATATTTTCATTTCACTATTCCTCCCTTGTTGTTTATTCCGATGAAATATCCGTTGCGGTTGAATATCGGCGCCCCCTGGGGAGCCAGCAGCTCTGGTGTGGCATGGCGCTCGGTTGAGATGGTGGTGCCTCTGAAGATGTTTGGCTTCTGGAGCGCTGTGCTGGGCAGACTGTTCTTTGTCAGTCCGAAGACTCCGGCTATGGATATGGTGTCGCCCTTTTCGGGGATAAGGCAGAACACGTCGAATCCGTACAGGCTGTTTGCATCTTCGGGCATGAACTTGCCTTTCGTCTGCAGCACGATGGTGCTTCTTGATGTCTTTCCCGACTCCTCAGGCAGGATGCGGCATGCTATTCTGTTCGCCTTCTTCGCGTTGACGGGGTATACCAGCGTATATCTGCTTTTGCGCCTTATCTTGAGTCCCTTTTTCTGTTGCAGCGATTTCAGCAGGTTGATGCTGTGCTGCAGACTGTCTTTTTTCTTCTTGTTCTCCTCAGCGTATGCGGCGATGGCGTTGTATCCTTCGTCCTTCACATTGTGGGTATTCAGATAATAATCCATTTCGGTCTCCCTCTTCATGTCGGTGGCAAGCATCTCTTCGGCTCTTTTGATGGTATTCTCAATCAGGGTGCCGATGTTCCTGTTTGCCATGGAAATCAGTCTTGCGTCTGTGGAAAATGGACTGACGGTGAGTATGCGGCCCTGGCATGAGGGCATGAATGTGAACCTGTTTATCCAGCATCCGCACACCATTGCCTTGCGCTCCGTGTCGCTGTCGGGCTTTACGCTAACGGCATGGAGCGTGGTGTCGGCATTGATGTCGTTGCAACAGGCTATCACTCTGCCACGGCTCAGAATCTCGTAGTATTCACCGCATTCTACGGTAACCACGCTCCGTTTCATGCTGTCGTAGCTTTCGGGCAGCAGCGAGGGTACCGTAATAAAAGCAATCGCTGCCAGTATTACTACTGGTAGCGACCACAATATTGTCTTCTTTTGTTTATTAGTCAATCTCTTCATCAGCTTCATAACCACCCATCTCACGGATGGCGTTCTTAAGCATTGTGTACTGTTGGTATAGGTTGTTTACTGCCTCTTCGCCCTTGGTATAGTCGTGCATAGGACTCTTGAGGAAGAAACTCAGGAAACGCTGCGTGCCATAGCGTCCGGCTCTTGCGGCGAGGTCGCTCAGCAGACAGAGGTCGAGCAGCAGAGGGGCTGCGAGGATGGAGTCGCGGCAGAGGAAGTTTATCTTCACCTGCATTGGGTAACCCATCCATCCGAAGATGTCGATGTTGTCCCAGCCCTCCTTGTTGTCGTTGCGTGGAGGGTAGTAGTTGATGCGCACCTTATGATAATACTGTGTGTCCTCGTCGTTGCCGTGACCATAGAGATCGGGCTGCACGTCGGGCTTCAGGATTGTCTCCAGTGTGGATAGCTTGCTCACCTCCTTGGTGTGGAAGTTTGCCGGCTCGTCGAGCACGAGACCGTCTCTGTTGCCGAGGATGTTTGTAGAGAACCATCCGCTCAGTCCCAGGCAGCGGGTGCCGATGATTGGGGCGAAACCGCTCTTTACGAGGGTCTGACCGGTCTTGAAGTCCTTGCCCGAGATAGGCATCTTCGTCTTCTCGGCAAGTTCCCACATGGCTGGAATGTCGACAGTTGTGTTTGGCGCACCCATGATGAACGGTGCTCCTTCGGTGAGGGCGGCATAGGCGTAGCACATTGATGGTGCCACGTGTTCGCGGTCGTCTTCCTTCATCGCCTTCTCCAGGGCTTCGAGCGAATAGTGGATCTTTTCGTCCACCGGAACGTAGATTTCCGTTGAGGCAGCCCAAATCACCACGATGCGTGAGCAGTTGTTCTCCTTCTTGAAGTTGCGGATGTCTTCACGCAGTGCTTCCACCATCTCCCAACGCGTCTTGCAGTCTTTCACGTTGTCACCGTCGAGGCGTTTGGCGTAGTTCTTGTCGAAGGCGGCCTTCATAGGCTTGATCTTCTCCAGCTCGTCCTTCACGGGGTTGATGTCTTTCTCCTTCAGCACCTCGGCATACATCGCAGCCTGATAGGCATTCTGTGGGTATACATCCCATGTGCCGAACACGATGTCATCGAGACTTGCCAGTGGCACGATGTCTTTGTAGTGCAGATATTTCTTCTCGGTTCCCTTGCCTACGCGTATCTTGTCGTATTGTGTCATGGAGCCGATGGGCTTGGTCAGACCGCGGCGTGTCATCAGCACACCTGTCATGAATGTCGTGGCAACGGCACCGTTGCCAACAATCATTATTCCTAATTTGCCCTCAGCGGGCTTTACGCTTGTTTGCATATCGTTTTTTATGGTTCTGTTAATGTGGTAATTATTATCGTTTGTCGGCAGCCTAGTGTAACAGGGCCAACATTATGCAAAGATAGTCATTCTTATTGATATGCTTGCAATATTTCAAAGTGATTAACATTTGAACGTCTGTTTGCGAAATTATTTTGTTGCTGTATTGATGTCTACTCTTTTTTTTCTTGGGCGGTGAAACCTTGTAATACAACCGGTTCCTTCAGTTCTTTGATCTTGTTGCTCACTGATACAGTCATTCAGTATTGTCGTTGTGTCCCCGCTTCAGGCATTTGCCGTTCCTCTCCGCTTACAGTGGTTTCCAGTCTTGTTTTGTCCCATTTTTGGGCACATTTTCTTTTCATGTCGTGCCCAAAATCTTCCATTTCCCATGACAGTGAGAATAAAGTGCCCATCAGCCTTCGGCGACAGGCACAGGTCTAAAATAGAAAGCGGATATCACTCTAGGAACACGGATTTGTCATCACGGAGTAACAACTTTTATATAAGACAAAAACCAGGATACCCACCCTGAAGCCTTTCAGACAAAAACCAAGATAAACCTGCTGCGCAGTAAATTATTAATATAACTCCGCCAATTGTCATCAGCCCCCACCTGGCCTCCCCCGTAGGGGAGGGACAGATATCCTTGCAAGTAATATTATCGTCAGTAGTCGTTTGATTATCAGTGACTTATCAATAGCAATAGTAACTGTCCCTCCCCTACGGGGGAGGCTAGGTGGGGGCTGATATGATTGTCTGAAGAAGTCTTTGACAAAGCATAGTAACTTGTTCCTTCCCTTTGGGAATGTCAGGATGGGTTATCCTACTGGGAAGGTTTGGATGGGTTCGAGACCGAGAGTGGGCTGATGCCATCAGACTTGTTTTCATTTTCTGCCATTATACTTGCGGTTTATCATGGCTTATCGCTCGGTATGTTTGCGAGGTGGTGACGCACAGTCACCACCGTCTGCCGGTGTCTGGTTTCCGTGTCGAGAACTTGCTCTCGTAAGCGGAAGCCTGGCGGCGTCAGACAAGCCGTAGTCTCGCAAACATATCGGGTGTATATCCCGGTTTTTTGTCTAAAAACCATCAACCGAATCATTAGCTAAGTAAAAGGGAGAGCCCCTCACTTTCAATTCTAAGAAACACCCAAAGAGGAATCATCGATAATTTCCCTTCGCGCGCATATATAAATATAATGTGAACCATACACTTTTCCCTTTAATTCTGTCAAATAAAAGGAAAACCGTCACTTTTTTCTCATTTTCTTTTGAAAACATTTGGATGGTATGAGAAAAACCCATACCTTTGCATCCGCTTTTGAGAACGAACGCTGTTACAAAACAGTTATTAAGTCAGAAAGAGCGACAAAAGAAAGAGTTCTTTGAAAAGATTACAATAAACAGAGAAGTAGTAGTACAAGAAGCAGACTTCTTTTCCACCTTATATTATATAGGGGTTATGGATAAAGGAGTTCTGGGTAGAACGAAACCTATCAATTTCTGAAGGTGATACCGAATGATTTTCGGAGGCATTCTGAACAGAGACAAAACGAACTTTCCTTCGGGAAAGGTCATTATAAAGATATTATACAATGGAGAGTTTGATCCTGGCTCAGGATGAACGCTAGCTACAGGCTTAACACATGCAAGTCGCGGGGTAACATCTGGGAGAGCTTGCTCTTCCAGGATGACGACCGGCGCACGGGTGAGTAACGCGTATCCAACCTGGCCCATACCACGGGATAGCCCGTCGAAAGGCGGATTAATACCGTATGCTGTCATTAAGAGGCATTTTTTTGATGACGAAAGGACTGGCGGTATGGGATGGGGATGCGTCTGATTAGCTTGTTGGCGGGGTAACGGCCCACCAAGGCGACGATCAGTAGGGGTTCTGAGAGGAAGGTCCCCCACATTGGAACTGAGACACGGTCCAAACTCCTACGGGAGGCAGCAGTGAGGAATATTGGTCAATGGCGCAAGCCTGAACCAGCCAAGTAGCGTGAGGGAAGACTGCCCTACGGGTTGTAAACCTCTTTTGTTTGGGAATAAAGTGCGGGACGCGTCCCGCATTGCATGTACCATTTGAATAAGGACCGGCTAATTCCGTGCCAGCAGCCGCGGTAATACGGAA
>NZ_NALQ01000014.1:0-35190 GCF_008680225.1 Prevotella sp. LMAG:51
GACAACGCCATTTCAACGGCTAGATATTTCGCCAATGTGGCCGATGCCCAGGGTGGTGTCCTTTATGCTCAGGATGGCAGATACTATGCCGACAATCTCTCTGAGTTTGATTTCGAAGCCGACGCCAACGATTTCATCGTGCTCGATGCTGACAGCGAAACTCTCGGCAGCGACTCCGTTGCCTCGCTGTCTGCCAATGTGATTACTGCCGACGGAAAGGCAAACCTAGTGCGTCTTACCGATGGAGAGGATTATTTCTTCCCTTCAGCATCGGGACTTCAGCAAATTGCGGCTGCCCGAGTGGAATATGAGCGCCAGCAGTCGCGCAATGGTCTCTATGAGCCATACGCACTGCCATTCGATATTACTGCCAGTTCGCTGCAAGACCAGTTTGAGGGTGACCAGTTTGACATTGCTTTCTTAGACCCGTCGAAGAACGTAATCGATGTGGCGCGCTCGCAGATTATCCTACAGTCTGCTTCAAACGAAGAATACAAAGGCTCCGTAGCGAAGACAATCCCTGCTGGAATGCCGTTCTTCGTTTCGTTGTCAGGCGTCGATGGCGATGCTGCAGTTCAGACCGTCATCTCGTTCGTTGGCGAGAACGTGGTTCTGACAGACCTCTCTGCCACTCCTGTCGACTATCTGCCCTTGAAAGGTACATTCAGCAGCACCAGTGCCTCTTCTATGGCTGGTGAGGAGTTCTATGCCTATATGCTCTCTCAGCTGACCGACGCCGATAAGGCGCAGCTCCTGTTCAGCGCTGCATCAGATGCCAGCGTTGAGGCTTTCAGAAACTGTATACTGCTTCACGGTAGTATCACCGACGGTGGCGTGAAGCCATTCTCTCTTGTCATCGACAAGGGCGCTGCTGACGGCATCAGCGAGGTGGCCTCCAACTCTTCTGCCGTCGCTTCTGCAATATACAACCTTGCCGGCCAGCGTGTCCTGAGGATGCTGCCGGGACAAGTGTATGTGTCTGGAGGAAAGAAGTTCGTGATGAAATAAAAACTCAAAAAACATGCATTCCTTCCGGAAAGGAAGGAAACGACAACTCCCCCGAATGGCGAGTGATTGGCAATTCAAAACTTTTTGATTCGGCCTTTCTCTCTTCCATTCGGGGGAGTTTCTTTGTTGGTAATTATGATAATATCTTTTCGCGAGGATGCATTTCCTGTAGTGTCTAATAAACGGAAAGAACCCAACCGAGATTATGGATTGTGGCTTGCTTCAAGCTCCTGCTTTATAAATCGCCATGTGTAGCCCTTGCCTGAGCGAGCCACCTCTTCGGGAGTGCCGGTCGTCATCACGTTGCCGCCGCCGCTGCCGCCCTCGGGTCCCATGTCTATGATGTGGTCGGCGAGCTTTATCACGTCGAGGTTGTGCTCTATGATAATCACGGTGTTACCTTTGTCTACGAGCCGCTCCAGCACGTTCATCAGTATGCGGATGTCTTCGAAGTGGAGTCCCGTGGTGGGCTCGTCGAGGATATACATCGTTTTGCCCGTGTCGCGTTTGCTCAGTTCGGTGGCGAGCTTCATGCGCTGGCATTCTCCGCCGCTGAGTGTGGTGGAGGGCTGTCCGAGCTTGATGTATCCCAGTCCCACGTCTTGTATGGTCTTTATCTTGCGCAGTATGTCGGGCACGTTTTCGAAGAATTCCACTGCCTGGTTTACGGTCATGTCGAGCACGTCGGAGATGCTCTTCCCCTTGTATCTCACTTCGAGCGTCTCGCGGTTGTAGCGTTTGCCATGGCACACCTCACAGGGCACCATCACATCGGGCAGGAAATTCATCTCTATTGTCTTGTATCCGTTGCCACCGCAGGCTTCGCAGCGTCCGCCCTTTACGTTGAAGGAGAAGCGTCCGGGCTTGTAGCCTCTGATTTTGGCTTCGGGCAGGTTTACGAACATCGCCCTGATGTCGCTGAACACTCCCGTGTATGTGGCGGGGTTTGAGCGTGGCGTGCGTCCTATAGGCGACTGGTCCACGTTGACCACTTTGTCGAGGTGTTCCATTCCCTCTATGCTGTCGTAGGGCATAGGTTCTTTGAGCGAGCGGTAGAAGTGTCGGCTGAGAATGGGCTGGAGAGTCTCGTTTATGAGTGTGGATTTTCCGCTGCCGCTCACTCCCGTTACTACGATCAGCTTGCCCAATGGGAAGTCAACGTCCACATTCTTCAGGTTGTTGCCCTTCGCGCCGTGTATGATGATATGGGATCCGTTGCCCGGTCGGCGCTCTTGGGGCACGGGGATGCTCTTGGTGCCGTTGAGGTAGTCGCTCGTCACGGTGTGCTGGCGGAGCATCTCCTGTGGTGTGCCTTGGAATACGAGCTTGCCACCCTTGCGTCCGGCTCCCGGTCCAATGTCCACGATATAGTCGGCGTTGAGCATCATGTCCTTGTCGTGTTCTACCACTATCACCGTGTTGCCGATGTCTCGCAAGTTTTTCAGCGAGGTGATGAGCTTTTCGTTGTCGCGCTGATGGAGTCCGATGCTCGGCTCGTCGAGGATGTAGAGCACGTTGACGAGCTGTGAGCCAATCTGTGTGGCTAGCCTTATGCGTTGGCTTTCGCCTCCGGAGAGCGACACCGACTGGCGGTTGAGGGCGAGGTATTCCAGTCCAACATCGAGTATGAATCGTATTCTGGTCCTTATCTCCTTTAGTATTTCTGCAGCTATCTGCCTGTTTTTGTGGTCGAGGTGGGCTTCGGCTTCATCGAGCCACTGGTAGAGCTGCCTGATGTCGAGTTCTGCCACCTGCGAGATGTTCTTGTCGTAAATACGGTAGGAGAGCGATTCCTTATTGAGCCGTCCGCCGTGGCATTCGGGACAGGTCTTTACGCTCATGAACTGTTCTGCCCATTTCTGCGCTTCCTTGCTGTCGTCGCCCTGGATGGCTGCCTGAAGGTATTTCACCACTCCGTCGAAGCTGACAAAATAGTCGCTCGTTGTGTGTACCACCTCTTTCTTTATCCTTATCTTCTCGAGCTTGCCGTAGAGTATGTCGTTGAGAGCGTCGTCGGGCAGTTCCGCCACTGGTGTCTTGAGCGAGAACCCGTAGTCGTCGAGTATGGCGTCTATCTGCCAGAATATCATCTGGTTCTTGTATTTTCCGAGTGGCAGTATGGCTCCCTCGTGTATCGAGAGCGAGGTGTCTGGGATTATCTTCGCGAGGTCAATCTCGTTCACCGTGCCCAGTCCCTTGCATCGGGGGCATGCTCCTTCGGGGGAGTTGAACGAGAATTTGTTAGGTGCCGGGTCGTTGTAGGCTATTCCTGATGTGGGGCACATGAGCCTCTTGCTGTAGTATTTCGCCTCGCCCGTGTCCTTGTCCATTATCATGAGCAGTCCGTCGCCCTGCCTCATTGCTGTCTGTACGCTCTTGCGCAGCCGTTCCTGGTCTTTTTCCCTTGCCTGTAGCTTGTCCACAACCACTTCAATGTTGTGGTTTTTGTATCTGTCGAGCTTCATTCCGCTCTTTATCTCCATGACCTGTCCGTCCACGTGCACGTAGAGGTACCCCTTCTTGAGCATACTCTCGAAGAGTTCGCGGTAGTGTCCCTTCCTGTTTCTCACCAGCGGGGCGAGGATAAAGATTCGCTTGCCCTCATAGGCGGTGAGTATCATTCTGATAACCTCTTCCTCGGTGTATCTGACCATTTTTTCGCCTGTCACGTAGCTGTAGGCTGTGCCGGCTCGGGCGTAGAGCAGTCGCAGAAAATCATAGATTTCGGTGGTGGTGCCCACAGTTGACCGTGGGTTCTTGTTGGTGGTCTTCTGCTCTATGCTTATTACGGGGCTCAGACCCGTTATCTTGTCCACGTCTGGGCGCTCCAGTCCGCCCAAAAAGTTACGGGCATAGGCAGAGAATGTTTCCACGTAGCGCCTCTGCCCTTCGGCGAAGATTGTGTCGAAGGCGAGTGATGATTTTCCTGAGCCGCTCATTCCTGTTATCACGGTGAGGCTATGGCTTGGGATTTCCACGTCGATGTTTTTCAGATTGTGCACCCTGGCTCCCCAGACGCATATCTTGTCGTCTTCTCTTTTCATCTGGCGGTTCCTCCTCCCGTGTTGGTGCCTTCGGTGTAGCCTCTGAGCAGGTTCACGTCTCTCTTTATATTATAGGTCTTGCCGTCGGCGCCCTTAGCTTTCACGAGCACATAGTACACGCCCTGTGCCACGTCCTTGCCTTTGTATTTGCCGTCCCATCCGTCGGCGGGGTTGGTCCATTCATAGAGCTTCTGCCCCCAGCGGTTGAAGATGTAGGCGTGGAATTCGGTGAGCGACTGGTAGCCGTCTTTCGCCTTGTAGATGTCGTTTATGCCGTCGCCGTTGGGTGAGAAGGCGTTGGGCATTTCCAGCTTGCTTTCGCTGATGGTGACGCGCAGCGGCTGCTGCTCGCTCCAGTATTCTTGTCCGTATTGTATCACGTCGTTGCCCTTGGTGAAGGTGGCGTAGAGCACTATGCTGTGGCTGCCAGCCTTGGTGAAAGTGTATTCCGTGTTCTCCTCATACCTTGTGAGATAAGGTTCTTTAGAGCCCTCGCGGGTGAAGCGCCACTCGTAGGTGGCGGTGTAGTCGCCCACGTTGCTGGCGTTGGCTTGGAAATAGCCCTTGAGCGGGGCCTGGCCCGACATCTCGGCGCTTTCGGTCACTTCGCCGTCCACGCTCGTGTAGGTGGCTGTGGGGTTGATGGTCGGGGTCTCGTCGTCGGCGAAGGCGTTGCCGGCGAACAGGAACAGTGATAAGAATGCTAATATTTGTCTTGTCGTTGTCATGCTAATAACTATTTTTGCAAAAATACGGCTTTTTTCTTTGTCCTGCAAAATAATAGAAAAGATATTATTTGTGAGTTTGGATTTTTCAACTTATCTTTGTGCCCAAATAAATGATTTGAAAATAAAATGAAAAGTTTGTTCAGATTTTCCATGTTGCTGGTTATGTTGCTCTTTGCCGTCGTGGCAGAGGCGCAGCAGCAGAACTACCGCGAGATGCATAAAGTTAAGAAAGGGGAAACCCTCTTCGGGATCGCGCGTAGGTATGAAATCACCGTGGACCAGCTCATAAAAGCCAACCCCGACATGAATGCGGTGGGCTACGAACTGAAGAAAGGCGACTATATCTTCATACCATATCCCGACGGGCAGAAGCCTGAAGCCACGCAGAAACCTGGCGCTTCGCAGAAGGCAAAGGACGACAAGACAGTGAGGGTGGGCATTATGCTGCCGCTTCACAACGTGGACGGTGACGGAAGGCGCATGATAGAATACTACAGAGGATTCCTCATGGGATGCGACGAGCTGAAGAAGGCCGGGCAGAACGTGGAAGTCATGGCATGGAACGTGCCCATCGACGCCAACATCAGCCAGACACTCGCCAAGGAGGGTGCCGACAGGTGTGACGTGATTTTCGGTCCGCTATACTCCGCACAGGTTGCGCCGCTGGCGGCTTTCGCCAAGCAGCACGGCATAAAGATGGTGATACCATTCTCCATAACAGGAAACGAGGTGGAGAAAAACCCGAACGTGTTCCAGGTATACCAGTCGCCGCAGTTCTTCGCACAGCAGACGGTGAAGTATTTCATCGAGCGCTTCCAAGGGTCACACGTGGTGGTGGTGGACTGCAACGACGCCAAGAGCGACAAGGGAGTATTCACCATGGCGCTCAGAATGGCGCTCGCAGAAAAGGGAATGACATGCAGCATCACAAACCTCACAAACAGCGGGGAATATTTCAGCAAGGCATTCAGCAGGCAGAAACCAAACGTGGTTGTGCTCAACACAGGACGCTCGCCCGAGCTGAACACAGTGATAGCAAAGCTCGACCAGCTGAAGATGGACCAGCCTGGAGTGAAAATCTCACTCTTCGGATATACAGACTGGCTTATGTATGCAAAATACAATCTCGACAAGTTCTGCAAGTATGACACATACATACCCACACATTTCTATTATAACCCACTCTCATCATCCACACAGGCATTCGAGAGGGAATACAGACTGAAATTCGACCAGAGCCTGATGGATTACCAGCCACGGTTCGCTATAACAGGACACGACCACGCTCTCTTCTTCATCAGAGGAATAAGCAAGAAGGGCAGACAGTTCCTCGGGACAGAGGCCGACAGCAATGTGCTGCAGACTCAGCTGCATTTCAAGAAGGCGGGAAGCCAGGCAGCAGGAATGCAGAACGTGGCTCTGAGCTTCGTTCACTACAACACGAACCACTCAATATCCATAATCAATTATTGACACGCCGCCACAAGCCGTGGCGACGGCAAAAGGACAAAAAGACAGATGAACAGAATGACAAGAATTCTCGCCGTGGCACTTTTTATGACGCTGCTGATCCCCGTAGGCACAATGGCACAGGTGGGAGAGCATCGAAGCGTGTTCAGCATAGGAGCCGGAGGAGGATACGTGATGAGCAACGTTGGATTCACGCCAAAGGTAAACCAGAAAATGTATGGCGGAATGATGGGAGGATTAGCATTCCGCTATGTGTGTGAGAAATATTTCAACACCATCTGCTCGGTGCAGGCAGAAGTAAACTACGCCAAGATAGGGTGGAAGGAAGACATACTCGACCTCAACGATTCTCCCGTGATTAACCCGCAGACAGGAGCGGCAGAGGAATACTCGCGCACCATAAACTATATACAAATTCCCGTGTTCGCACATCTGGCATGGGGAAAGGAAAAGAAAGGAATGCAGTTCTTCTTCCAGGCAGGACCACAGGTGGGGATCTGGCTCAGCGAGTCGACAGAAGCAAGCTACGACCTCTCGGCACCTAATCTGCAAGACCGTGCAAACAGGACGGTGGCGCAGGAGACCATGCCCGTGGAAAATAAATTCGACTATGGAATAGCTGCCGGACTCGGAATGGAATACTCGCACCCCAAGGCGGGACACCTTCAGCTGGAAGGAAGATACTATTACGGACTCGGCAACATCTACGGAGACTCGAAAAAAGACTACTTCGGAAAGTCGAACTTCGGAAACATCGTAGTGAAGCTCACTTACCTCTTCGACCTCACGAAGTGAAGCAGATAGCCGTTCGGTCGCGACGCAAGACTGCAGAAGCGGCAGAATGCTGTCGAGGTGGCGGTAAGGCTGCCTAAACAACGGTAAAACAGCTCAGACGACGGGAAGCAGCCGGGCGGAAAGGTTAACCAAGAAACATTATTAACTATTAACTATAAAAAAAACACAATTATGTTTGAAAATCAACCAAAAGGTTTGTGGGCATTAGCCTTGGCAAACACAGGTGAGCGTTTCGGATACTACACTATGCTCGCCGTGTTCTTACTCTATTTGCAGGCCAACTTCGGATTCCAGACCGGAGTGGCAAGTACCATCTACTCAACATTCCTGATGATGGTCTACTTCCTCCCGATTATCGGAGGTATAGCTGCCGACAAGTTCGGATTCGGAAAAATGGTAACCACAGGTATCTTCATCATGTTCATCGGATATCTCGTGCTCTCACTACCTCTCGGCAAAGACAGCGTGGCAATTGCTGCCATGGGAATCTCCCTCATCCTCATCGCATTGGGAACAGGTCTGTTCAAAGGAAACCTACAGGTAATGGTAGGTCGTCTTTACGACGAGCCACAGTTTGCCAGCAACCGCGACTCCGGTTTCTCACTTTTCTATATGGCAATCAACATCGGCGCTATGTTTGCACCTACTGCTGCCATCAAGATCATGAAGTGGGCGCAGATGAGTCTGGGCGTTTCTGAGGCTGATTCTTACCACTTCGCTTTCGCCGTGGCTTGTGCTTCGCTCATCCTCAGTATAGCAATCTATTATGCTTTCAGCTCTACATACAAGCACGTTCTTGCAAACGAGACAAAGGCCAAGTCGGATGATCCGGCAGCAAAGGCAGAAGTCAAGGAACTCTCTCAGGCTGAGACAAAGGAGCGCATCGTTTGTCTGTGTCTCGTCTTCGCAGTCGTTATCTTCTTCTGGATGGCGTTCCATCAGAACGGAAACACGCTGACACTCTTCGCACGTGACTTCACACAGAAGACTTCTGAAGGTCTGCAGTCTATGGCGTTCGACGTGACAAACCTCGTGGCTTGTATCTTTGTGGTTTACGGAAGCTTCGCTCTTGCACAGAGCAAGACCGGCAAGGGCAAGGGCATCGCAATCGGAGTTATCCTCGCTGCCATAGCTTTCCTCTTCTACAAGTATACCACACTCGACAACCACGTAGACATTGAGGCTCCTATCTTCCAGCAGTTCAACCCTTGCTATGTGGTGGCTCTTACACCAGTAAGCGTGGCTCTCTTCTCATGGCTCAACAAGAAGGGCAAAGAACCAACATCACCAGAGAAAATCGGTCTCGGTATGCTCGTTGCAGCTCTTGGATTCGTGTGGATGGCAGTATGCTCAATGGGTCTTGAACTTCCGCTCACACAGGGCAACGCAGCTACGGAAGGCGCACGAGTAAGCGCAAACGTGCTCATCTCTACTTATCTCATTCTGACATTTGCAGAGCTCCTTCTTTCGCCAATCGGTATCTCGTTCGTGTCGAAGGTTGCTCCTCCAAAATATGCAGGTTTGATGATGGGTCTCTGGTTCGGTGCTACTGCTATCGGAAACCAGCTCGTTATGGTGCCTGGCATCATGTGGGGCATGAACTTCAACCTCGTGACTATCTGGGGAGTTCTCGCAGGCATCTGTCTCGTTTCGGCACTCTTCATCTTCTCTATCATCAAGAAACTCAACAAAGTTTCATAAGCAAGAATAAAATTCCTCACAGAAATTTATTGGCATAAAAGCACAATATAAACAAATACCATTCCGGTCCATCCGCTCATGTAGGCTATGTATCCGTAGGCTGCATCGGGCGGATGGATTTCTTTTATTCCGTAACCTCATTCCTGTCATTTAGCTTTAGACGTTTTTTCGTTGAGCAATGATGAGAGATTCACGTTTAATCCAAATCGGTCATTATACCATCTGGGTTAAACAAAAGTAAAAAAACGAACATGTCACGCTAAGAGCCGTTAACGCTTACAGATTGATTGTTAAAAGAGAAGAAAAGTATGAGACATTATGGCAGTTTTACATTTGTTGCGTCTATATTTGCACTCCGAAAATCAAACTGAAATGTGTAACAATAAAGATATTTTGAAATGAAAAAACTATCTAATCGAATTGCGATGGCTGCAATGTCACTTACATTGACCATTGCGACGCCAACAGCAGCTTTTGCGGGCGTCAATGCAGTTCCAAGTCAACCAGTTGACCTGACTTACGCAGCAGAGAAGGCTCTGCCATCTGTGGTGCATATTCGTTTCTTGCAGAATAGCAAAGTGCAGACCGTTGACGTGCAGTCTGATCCCTTCGGAGACTTCTTCGACCCATTTGGCTTCTTTGGAAACCCTGGGAATGGTGGCACGCAGAAGAGAAAAGTGCAGACTCCAAAGAGAGAAGGTTCCGGTTCAGGAGTCATCATATCTACCGACGGATATATCGTGACCAACAACCACGTGGTGGATGGAGCTGACGAACTAACCGTGACGCTCAACGACAACAAAGAATATTCTGCCCGCATCATCGGTACGGACAAGACTACAGACCTCGCACTCATAAAAATCAGTGCCACAAACCTCCCAGCCATGCCTATCGGCGACAGCGACAAGCTGAAAGTGGGAGAGTGGGTGCTTGCAGTGGGAAATCCTTTCAACCTTAACTCCACAGTTACAGCAGGAATCGTAAGCGCCAAGGCGCGGTCGCTCGGAGCCAACGGCATAGAGTCGTTCATTCAGACCGACGCTGCCATCAACTCTGGAAACTCCGGCGGAGCATTGGTAAACACACGTGGGGAGCTCGTGGGTATCAATGCCATGCTTTACTCACAGACCGGAAGCTATAGCGGCTATGGATTTGCCATCCCTACCACTATCATGAACAAAGTAGTGGCTGACCTGAAGAAATACGGAGTTGTGCAGCGTGGTGTGCTCGGAGTTTCAGCTATCGACGTGAACAAGTATTTCGACTCGCAGAAAGAACAGGGCAAGGAGGTAGACCTCGGAACCATGGAGGGAGTATATGTAGCCAAGGTGGATGAGGACGGCTCTGCAGCCGAGGCCGGAATCAAGGAAGGCGACGTGATCATAGCCGTAGATGGCAAGAAGGTGGTCAAGATGAGCGAATTCCAGGAATATCTCACAAACAAGCGCCCTGGCGACAAGGTGGCCGTGACATATCTGCGCAAGAAGCAGAAAAAGACCGCTACCATCACTCTCAAGAACGAGCAGGGCAACACGAACATCGTGAAAGACGCTGACCTGGATGTTCTCGGTGGAACATTCCGCCCGGTGACAGAACAGGAGAAGAAAGATCTGAACATCAGCTACGGATTGGTAGTGACAAAGGTTACCGGCGGAGCGCTCAAGGATGCGGCAGTTTATAAAGGCTTCGTAATCCAGCAGGCTAACGACACACCGATGAAGACTCTCAACGACCTGCAGAAGGCAGTCAAGGACGCTTCTACAAGCAAAGATCCTGTGCTTATCCTCAAGGGATTTTCGCCAACAGGAAAGAAGGCTTACTTCGCTGTGATGCTTGACAAACAGTAAAATCTTTCGACTGAATAACGATAAAAATATCAATGGCACAGGCAAACTACCTACATAAAGGCAGTTTGTTTGTGCTTTTTTTATTCAAAACAGGCAGTTTTTACTTCATATTCATAGGTATTTGAAAAAAAAGAATATAATCTTTTGTCGTTAGAATAAATAATATTATATTTGCATTTGGTAAATTAGTTAAAACTTTTTTCTATGAGACAACTGAAAATCACATCATCCATTACAAACCGCGAGGACCTTTCGCTTGACAAGTACCTGCAGGAAATCGGACACGAAGAACTGCTGACCGTAGACGAAGAGGTGGAATTGGCGCAGCGGATAAAAAAAGGTGACCGGAAGGCACTTGAACGCCTCACAAAGGCAAACCTCAGATTCGTTGTCTCAGTCGCTAAACAGTATCAGAACCAGGGTCTCAGTCTTCCTGACCTTATCAACGAAGGGAATCTCGGACTCATAAAGGCTGCTGAGAAATTTGATGAGACAAGAGGCTTCAAGTTCATATCATACGCCGTGTGGTGGATAAGGCAAAGCATTCTGCAGGCTATTGCAGAGCAGAGCAGGATAGTGAGACTGCCACTGAATGTGGTGGGAACCGTGAACAAGGCTAACAAGGCGCAGAACAAATTTGAACAGCAATACGAAAGAAGGGCTAGCGTTGACGAACTCGCAGAGCAGACTGACCTGCCGGAGGACAAGATACGCGAAGCTATGAAAATCAACGGAAGACACGTGTCCGTTGACTCGCCAATAAAAGAAGGTGAGGAAGGAAGCCTTATTGACATAATGGCTAACTCCGACTCGCCGGATCCTGACAATGAACTCGTGATGGAATCCCTGCGCGAGGAGATAAAAAGAGCGTTGCAGGCCCTGAACGAAAGAGAGCGCAAAGTTATAGAGGCTTTCTTCGGAATAGACCAACCGGAAAAGACGCTTGAGGAAATCGGAGTGCTGTATGGACTGACAAGAGAACGCGTAAGGCAGATTAAGGAAAAGGCAATACGCCGACTACGCCATTCCACTCAGAACAAACAGCTGAAATCCTTCCTCGGTAGCTGATAGCCTACAGACAAGGGAGAGGCGTCTGTAGGCTTGGCGTATCGAAATTCCATAGGTGGAAACGATACGGAAGTCCGGTGTTTATGAATGATGGAGACCAGGGTCCGGGTGATTTCTGAAATGGATAAATGAGTATATAAAAAAAACGAAATAGAAACAATACGAATAACAGAATAATGAGATCTTTAAAATATGTGGCACTTATGGCTGTACTGCTTTTGACGACAGTACAACTGGCTTATGCTGCCAAGGGAAAGGGAGTCAAGACTACTTATGTGTTTGGTGTGGCAACATCGTTCAACGATTCTACGGCTTATGTAACTGTCATTCAGCAGCTTGACTCTGTAACGACTGTAGGAAAAACAGGCATTCTGGCAAACAAACAGGAGTATTCTTATCAGCTACGTGAATTCATGGGCGGCAAAGGTATTCAGCATGCTACTTGTGTAACAGTAAATGCCAAGTCTCGCAAAGAGGCAGAGAAATCATTGAGCTCTATGAAGCAGCGGCTGGCTGGTAAGAACAAACTCATCGTAAAGCAGATACCCGCTGAAGAGTTCGCCTATCAGCGTGTGGTGATGGCGCATTGAGAATGGATGCAGGGCCCTGTCTTTATTTTATAATTGAAATAATTCGAAATGCTCTATCGAATAGCGGAATTCCCTATTGAAATAAGTTTCTCGGAGGATTATACCGATGGAACAAGTCTGATTCCTTCTTTCACACCCTTTGTCATTGGTAGGATGTGTAAGGAGGAGTCTTTGTTGCTGCGTCTTTATGTAGACGATAAACTGCAGCCTAAAAAAGAAAACAGGGAACGTATTGGAGATTTTGATACGGGGAATGGCAATGTAATAGTAGACCGCTTCCCGGATTCCAGTTATCAGTATATAATAAAGGATCTTGAAGGCAGGGCTTGCTGCCTGCTACAGACAAACGCAGACTTCAACGATTGTCGCTGTGCTCTGAACGGTGATTTCTTCATGAGGCAGTATGCGCTCAACAATGCCGTGATGATGGCTTTCTCGTTTGCTGCAAGTTTTCAGAAGGCTTTGATGATTCATGCCTCGCTGGTGAGACACAACGGACGTGGCTATGCTTTCATAGCCCAAAGCGGAACGGGAAAGAGCACTCAGGTGAGCAACTGGCTGAGGTATATACCAGACTGTGACCTTATGAACGATGATAATCCTGTGGTGAGAGTCATCGGCGAAGAAGTGTTTGTTTATGGAACTCCGTGGAGTGGTAAGACGCCATGCTATCGTGATGTGAAAGCGCCTCTGGCAGCAGTAACTCGTATTGAACGCTGCGAGAGAAACTGGGTGGAAAAACTGCCTACGGTGGCGGCTTTTGCTTCATTCCTACCTTCGTGTTCCACTATGAGATGGGACAAGAGGGTTTTTGACAATGTCTGCAACTGTATTTCTGACGTGATAAGATTTTCCGAATTATATACGTTGCATTGTCTGCCAGACAGAGAGTCGGCAGAGGTCTGTCACTCGATGATTGACCATGAATGAACTTGAGCCTGTTCAGATAATACATAATCTTATGAAGAAGAGAGAAGAGAAATTGTTTTCAAATTCAGAACTTATTCCAGAGGTTATAAGTCTTCTGGAGGAAGGACATACCGTGACCTTGCCACTGAGAGGATATAGTATGCGGCCCTTTCTTGAAGACAACCGTGACAAGGCATTGCTCATTCGGGCGAGAGACCCTAAAGTGGGAATGCCCGTGCTGGCAGAAATAGGCGAGAATTATTTCGTATTGCATAGGATTGTGAGCATAAAAGGAGAGAATGTGGTACTTCGTGGCGACGGAAATATCGGTACCGAACGCTGCAAGCTCTCTGACGTAAGGGCGGAGGCAATAGGATTCTACCGCAAAGGCAGGGAACATATCGACAAGACCAATGGTCTGAAATGGTGTCTATATTCGTTTCTGTGGACAAGACTGACGCCTCTCATAGTGCGTCGCTACATACTTGCTGCTTATCGCAGGATTGTTAAAACCGAAAATGTCAATTGAAAAATATGCGTAAGAAACCTGGATTTAATCTTCGTGACGTCTGTGGAGAGCAGATTGTCGTGGCTGAGGGTAAAGAGAACATTGACTTCAGCAATATCATAAGTATGAACGAGACTTCGGCCTTCCTTTGGGAGGCTTTGGGAGACAAGGAGTTTGATGCCGATATGATGGCTTCTTTACTTTTGGAAAAGTATGATGTTGATGCTGAAGTGGCAAAGGCAGACTGTGAAAATTTGCTTCGTGGGTGGAGTGAAATAGGTATCGTGGAATAATAACAACGACATGATCTTATGCTCAAATATATGTTCTGACAGTAGGTTGAGGATAACCAGTTGGTGCATGTTGGTATGGGCGTTGTTCTTTGTTATAGCTAAAAGTCTTGCTTTTTGTAGCTATAAGAATTGTTCATTGTAGTATAAAATGCATTTTGTAGCTATAAATTGCTCTTTGTAGTGTCCTTTTTGATAAATTAATAATGGCGGTTTCCCTTTAGACTTTATGTCTTGTTGGGGAAACCGCCATTATCCTTTTATATTCGTTTGGTTCTTTTGTTCCAAATCAGGTGTGTCAGAAGCTTACTTCATCTTTTCAACAAAAAAGTCTGCAATCTGTCTGAGCAGGTGGTTGCGAGTGTTGCCACCATAGATGCTGTGGTTGCGGTTGGTGTAGATGTTCATGCGGAAATCCTTGTCTGCCTGAATAAGAGCCTCCGTGTATTCATATGCGTTCTGTGGATGCACGTTGTCGTCTGCAAGGCCATGACAGATAAGGAGGCTGCCGCTGAGACCAGCCGCTCTCTTGATCGGGTTGGTGTCGTAACCTGCAGGGTTCTCCTGAGGAGTACGCATATAGCGCTCTGTGTATACGGTGTCGTAGAAACGCCAGTCTGTTGGAGGTGCTACTGAAACACCTGCCTTGAATACGTTTCTTCCCTCGCTCATGCTCATGAGAGTGTTGAAGCCACCGAAGCTCCATCCCCAGATGCCGATGTTGTTTTTGTCTACGTATGGCAGAGTGCCAAGATAGAGGGCTGTTTCCACCTGGTCTTTCGACTCAAGGTCGCCAAGCTTGAGATATGTGCACTTCATGAATTCTTCTCCTCTTCCGCCAGTGCCGCGTCCGTCAACGCAAACCAGGATGAAACCTCTGTCAGCGAGATATCCGTCATAGAGACATCCGTTGCCCATTGAACCTACTGCCCATGAGTTTGTAACCTGCTGACTGCCAGGACCACTATACTGCCACATGATGACAGGATATTTCTTTGATGCGTCAAAATTGTGTGGCTTTACCATGATGCCGTTTAGCTTTACTCCCTCGGATGTCGTGAAGGTGAAGAACTCCTTCTGTGGAAGGTTGTATTCCTTGAGCTTGGTTTTCAGCTCGCTGTTGTCATTCACCATTGCGATGCGCTTTCCGTTCTTGTCACACATTGAGTATTCGAAAGGAGTGTTTCTGTCGCTCCAGATGTTCACGAAATACTTGAAGCCCTTGCTGAAAGATGCAGAGCTCCATCCGTCGCGTTTTGTCAGACATTCGGTCTTGCCGTTCTTTGCCGTTACATATACTTCGCGGTTCATCGGATCCTTGCCTGCAGCCTGATAATAGGTGTTGCCGGTCTTTTCGTCGTAGCCGTAAACATCGGTCACGTCATGTTTGCCAGTAGTGATTTTTTTCACCAGACTGCCGTTGATGCTGTAGAGATACAGCTGCATGAAGCCGTCGCGGTCGCTTGGCAGCAAGATATGGCTGTCGGTAATCTTGATGTTTGCCATGGCCTCCTCCTGAACATATTTGGCGTTCTTCTCCTGGATGAGCATCTTTGCTACTGTGCTTCTTGGATTTACGGCATATAGGCGGAGGTCGCTCTGATGGCGGTTGAATGTATAGACGATGATTTTCTCGGCATCTTTAGTAGCTACGATGCGTGGAATGTATCCGTCAGCGTCGAGTGGTACCTGCAATTTCCTTGTCTGATGCGACTTGATGTCGTAACTGTATACTGCCACCGTAGAGTTCTTCTCTCCAGCCTTAGGATATTTGTATGAGTAGAGACCAGGGTATGTGGCATATTCCTTGTGTTCAGGATATTCCCCCTTGAACATCTGCAGAGAGTATTCACGTACGTCCTTCTCGTCATACTTTATCCAGCATATCATGCTGCCGTCGCCATTGAAAGTCATGGCCGTGTTGAATCCGAACTCCTCCTCGTTCACCCAATCTGGAATACCGTTGATGAGTTCGTTCTTCTTGCCGTCTTTCGTCACCTGGCTCTCGGCGTTGTCGTAGAGCAGTTTTACAAGGAAGATGTTGTTGTCACGCACGAAAGCAATCTGCTTTCCGTCTGGTGACCAGACTGGTGTCTGCTGTGCTCCGTTGTCAGACAGCTTCTCAAGCTTGCGGCTTGCGATGGTGTAGATGTAGAAGTCGGCTGTGAAAGAACGTCTGTAAATCTTGTGTGAATTCGTCTGGATAAGCATCTTTGTACCGTCAGGACTCATAATATAGTCTTCGAAAGACTCTATTTTCTGACCGATGGTGTTGTTCACGTCAAACAGCACGTCGGTTTGTTTGCCGGTGCGGAAGGAGTATCTCACCACCTTCTTGCCGTCTTTGCTAACCTGGGCATAGGTCTCTCCGTCGTCGAGAGCCGTGATGCTTCCAATTCCTTTGGGGGCGAACTTGCCGGACGTGATGTCCTTGAGTGACAAGTCGTTGCCAGCCAAAGCAGTTGTAGCGCTAATCAATAAAGCTGCGCACATTAGGAACAATTTTCTCATAATTAATTTATCTGTTTTTATAGTATTTCTATATCTATTGCAAAATTAGCAATTATATTGCAATTAGTACTCATGATTAAACACAATTTAACCCAAATGGGTTGTTACCCGGTGTTGAGGATTTGCATATTGTGTGAATAGTACGGTTTGTAGGGCTTTAACCATTCTTTAGTCCATAGATTATCAATTTTTAATTGTATCTTTGCATTTACATTTTATCAGAAACTGTTGATGCTATGTGTTTAATCCCGACGACAGTTGGATGGCTTCTGTCTTGGTGATATTTGATGGGGCTACGAATAAAACGTATTGCCGGCATCAGGTATTTCCCTGACTTACCAGTAAAAATAGAATATGCCAACTTATATATAAATATTATATGCCGAATTATAATTCTTATAGCGAGTGGATAAGAAGGAAATTCCCGTTCAGGGTTCAGAAAATTTCCGTGGATGCCGGTTTTTCCTGTCCTAACAGAGATGGAAAGGTTGGTAGGGGAGGTTGTTGCTTCTGCGACAACCGTTCATTCAATCCTGCCTATTGTGACAGGGAACAGAGTATTACAGACCAGATAGAGAAGGGTAAACAGTTTTTTTCGCACAAATATCCAGACATGAAGTATCTTGCTTATTTCCAGGCTTACAGCAATACATATGCTGGTGTTGACATCTTGCGTAGGAAATACGAGGAGGCTTTGGCGTGTGATGATGTTGTGGGACTTATTATAGGAACCCGTCCCGACTGTATCAACGACGAGATTCTGGATTATCTGGAGTCATTGAATCGTCAGACTTTCCTCACGGTAGAGTATGGGATAGAAAGCACAGAGGATTCCACATTGTTGAGAATAAACCGCGGTCATGATTTCGGTTGCTCTGTCCATGCTATAGAAGAAACTTCAAAAAGGGGAATTGTCACCGGTGGGCACGTTATTGTGGGGCTGCCTGGAGAGTCTGCCGACGACATTATAGCTCAGGCTAAAAAAATATCTGCAACATCTCTCGACATTCTGAAAATCCATCAGCTACAGGTCGTTAGAGGAACACGGTTGGCTGAGGATTATGAGAGAAAACCTTTTCATGTCTTCTCGGTTGACGAATATATTCGCACAATCTCAGAGTATATCCGCAATCTACGTCCTTCGATTGTCATTGAGCGTTTCGTTTCCCAATCGCCAAAGGGAATGCTTCTTGCTCCAGACTGGGGGCTGAAGAACTATGAGTTTACAGATAAATTGAATAAATATCTTCGAGAGAATGACATTCGCCAGGGAGACGCTCTTTAATCCGGATCAACCATTTGGGCTTGTTGTGTTAAGGCTTGTTTCCACCTTCTGCTACATGTGTTTAATGATTACGGAAAAATCGTTGTCTTGGATGAATTTGGTAATGTCTGTCTTTGGATGGCACCGCATATACTTTTCGGTAGCCTTGACAAATTTAGTGTCGAAAGCCTTTTCTTCCAAGACCTTATTGCAGAGCCACATTATTTTCCCCAGATGTATATCTCGCTCTATCTGAGGTCTTTTGTCGAAGTTGGGCATCTGGTGGATGCTCATCAGATAGAAGCAGATGGCATCAGGCACAATGTTCTTTCTGTTCATAGTTTTGCGCTGCGTTTCCGGATAGTATTTCCTGTAAAGAGGATAATCTTCTCCGAGATATTTGTCTATGGAGATTCCTATCGTGCTGTTGCCGATAATGATGCTTTGGTCAAGGGCGCCAATTTGCATGTATATCCTTGGAATCACAATTTTAGGATAAATCTTCTGCAGGTTCGTGAATGCCTTATTGAACTGGTCGTTCAAGTCGTCAACGTTAGCATACTGTGATTCTGCATCGCTTATAAGTGTCTGTAGTGTAGAGTCTTGATAAAAAGTCAGGAATATCTTGTTTATCTCGGGGTCGTTTACTTCGCCCAGCTTGAGCATATCCTCAATGAGTGTTCTTGTCTCCATCGGGTAGTCGGTGTTCATCTGCTGAAGGGCAGAAAAGTCGCTCGTGGTGAGGTATTGACTTTCCAACCTGTCGTAGCGGCAGATTTCAATTTTCTGCGGTTCGCTATACAAGAAGTCGAAAGCCTTGAACTTATATTCGCATGAGCAAAATGCTATCTGAATACAAATGAATATTATTATGTATATGAATCTTCTCACTATAAATTCTCTTCCTATTGTTTTTTTGATATTGCAAATTTACTAAAAAATATTATTTGCACAAAATTTAAAGCTAAAAATTACAAAATTCTAATTGCTTTTGTGTGTTTATTGTTTAAAATGGTTTAAAAATCTGCACATCTTGCCCTCGGTGTGTAATTATTTTGAGTTTGTATGCCTCAGTTTTCTCCTTTGTTCCTATTCCTAGTTCTTTGGCAGGAGCGGTAAATGTAAGTTGAAAATATTTTGCAGAATCTTTTTTGTGTTAAATATTAGGGCAGTTGGATAATTTGTTGTAACTTAGCACCCAAATTGTAAAATGCGCTTAAAACGCAAGGAAATGCCCTTAAAACGGGAATTTAAGAAAATTAACAGATTAACTAATGGATAGTAACAACACTATTGATCAAGACAGAATTCTCAAGATTAACATTGAGGAGGAGATGAAATCCTCATACATCGACTATTCTATGTCGGTGATTGTTGCCCGTGCGTTGCCTGATGTGCGCGACGGTTTCAAGCCTGTGCACAGAAGAATACTCTATGGAATGATGGGTATTGGCAATACAAGTGACAAGCCTTATAAGAAATGTGCTCGTGTTGTCGGTGAGGTGCTTGGTAAGTATCACCCACATGGTGACAGTTCTGTATATGGAGCCCTTGTCAGGATGGCGCAAGACTGGAACATGCGTTACACACTCGTTGATGGTCAGGGAAACTTTGGTAGCGTGGATGGCGATTCTGCTGCTGCCATGCGTTATACGGAGTGCCGACTCTCAAAGATGGGAGAGCACATCATGGATGACCTTAACAAGGATACGGTTGACATGACGAACAACTTCGATGATTCGCTCGTTGAGCCGACAGTCATGCCAACAAAGATTCCAAACCTGCTCGTAAATGGCGGAAACGGTATTGCGGTAGGTATGGCGACAAATATTCCGACCCATAATCTCGGTGAAGTCATTGACGGATGTTGCGCATATATCGATAATCCAGAAATCGATGTTGACGGACTGATGCGTTATATCAAGGCTCCGGATTTCCCTACAGGTGCTTATATATATGGTATACAGGGAGTGAAAGATGCCTACGAAACTGGTAGGGGACGCATTGTCATGCGTGCGAAGGCTGAGATTGAGAGTGGTGATTCGCATGACAAAATTGTCATTACGGAAATACCTTATGGCGTGAATAAGGCTCAGCTTATTACATATATCGCCGATCTCGTCAAAGAAGGAAAACTCGATGGTATAAGCAATGCCAATGATGAGTCTGGTCGTCAGGGTATGCGTATCGTCATTGACGTGAAGAAGGATGCCAACGCAAATGTTATCTTGAATAAACTCTTCAAGATGACGGCTCTGCAGAGCTCATTCTCAGTGAATTGCATCGCTTTGGTTAAAGGTCGTCCACGTCTGCTTACTCTCAAGGAATGCGTTCATCATTTTGTTGAACATAGACATGACGTTACAATTCGTCGTACTAAGTTTGACTTGAAGAAAGCCCAGGAAAGGGCACATATCCTTGAAGGCCTTATCATCGCCTGTGACAACATCGACGAGGTGGTACACATTATCCGTGCATCCAAGACTCCGTCAGACGCACAGCGCAATTTGGAAAAGCGCTTTGAGCTCGATGAGTTGCAGTCTAAGGCAATCGTTGATATGCGTCTCAGCCAGCTCACTAGTCTGCGTCTTGAGCAGTTGCATGCCGAATATGAGGAGTTGGAGCGTCAGATCAATTATCTGCAGTCTATCCTCAACGATCCTGAACTTTGCAAGAAGGTAATGAAAGACGAGCTTCAGGAAGTGAAGGAGAAGTATGGAGACGAACGACGCACAGAGATAAAATATTCAAGTGAGGAATTCAATCCTGAGGACTTCTATCCTAACGATCCTGTAGTTATCACTATCAGTCATCTTGGTTATATCAAGAGAACTCCTCTGAGCGAGTTCAGAGAGCAGTCAAGAGGTGGAGTGGGTAGCAAGGGAGCCCATAGCAGAGAGCAGGACTTCACAGAGTTCATCTATCCAGCCACAATGCACAACACCATGATGTTCTTCACCAAGAAGGGACGTTGCTACTGGCTGAAGTGCTACGAGATTCCGGAAGGAAACAAGAGCAGCAAGGGCAGAGCGATACAGAACCTCCTCAATATCGAAAGCGACGACAGCGTCAATGCATTCTTGCGTCTGCGCGGTCTCGACAACGAGGAGTTCATCAACAGCCATTATGTAGTGTTCGCCACAAAGAACGGACTTATCAAGAAGACCTTGCTTGAGGCCTATAGCCGTCCGAGAGCAAACGGTGTCATAGCCATCAACATTCAGGAAGGTGACGAGGTGGTAGGAGTAAGACTTACCAACGGACACAATGAACTGGTGCTTGCAAACCGTAACGGTAGGGCTGTGCGTTTCGATGAGAATGCCGTTCGTGCAATGGGTCGTGTATCTACCGGTGTACGCGGAATGCGTCTCGACGGTGGAGACGACGAAGTTGTAGGAATGGTTGTAGTCAACAAGCCTGACGAGGAAACCATAATGGTTGTGAGCGAGAATGGCTACGGCAAGCGTAGTCTTGTTGAGGACTATCGCGTAACCAACCGTGGTGGCAAGGGAGTGAAGACTCTTGGAATTACAGAGAAGACAGGACGCCTTGTTGCCATTAAGGTAGTGACAGACGAGAATGATCTCATGATCATCAACAAGAGTGGAATCGTGATCCGTCTGTCTGTGAAGGAATGCCGTGTGATGGGACGTGCCACACAGGGTGTAAGACTGATAAACCTCACGAAGAAAAATGACGTCATTGCCAGCGTATGCAAAGTGATGAGCTCAGAGCTTGAGGCTGTTGTCGAAGATGAGAGTCGCAAACAGATGGTTGCTACAAACGAAAGGATAAACCAGGATTCCACTTCCGCTCCAGCCACACAGTTTGAAGACGGTGACCATATAGAGGAAAGTGATTCTGTTGCCGATAACAATGATGTGAATAACGAATAACTATAATCTTAAACAATAATGAAAATGAAAAAACTTATGGTTTTTGCGTTGGCTACACTTTGCAGTGTGTCAATGTCTGCACAGGATATCAAGACTATCCTCGGTGCTAACGACTACAAAGAGGCCCTTAACATGATTAAGGCTGGTGAGGCTTCTCTCTCTAATGAGAACAAGGCCAAGGCATATAATAAGGTCGTTGACCTCGCTTTGGACAAGTTCCTGAAGGAGCAGGTGACAAAGGCTGACCCTGCAGCCATGTATGATGCTGCCGAGGCTGCCATCCAGGCTGCTTTGGAGTGTGACAAGTATGACAACATGCCTAACGAGAAGGGTAAGGTAAAACCTAAGTTCGCCAAGAACGGTACTCGCCTTGCTCCAGTTCGCGCTTCTCTCGTAGCAGAGGGAGAGGCTCGTTACAACGAGAAAGACTACAAGGGTGCTTCAAGAGCATTCGGTATGTATGTTGATACAAACTCAGAGAAGCTCTTCGCAACAGGTCAGCCAGACCAGTTCGGACCTCAGATCGCTTATTTTGCAGCACTCTCTTCTTTCTATGCACAAGAGTTTGATCGTGCTGAGAGATATTCTGACGCAGCTCTGAATGACTCTACTTATGCCAATGACGCAATGAACCTGAAGCTCAACGCTATTCAGAACACCATGAAGACCAAGGCTGACTCTATTGCTGCCCAGAAGAAGTTGGAGGACCTTTATGCCAAGTTCCCTAACAACCAGGCAGTATTCAGCACTCTCACAGGTCTTCTCCTTTCTCAGGGCAAGAAAGACGATTTCAACAAGCTCATCGACAACGCTCTTGCAGCAAATCCAAAGAACTTCGCTGCTGTGGCAATGAGAGGTCAGTCTTATATGAACGATCGTAAATGGCAGGAGGCTATCAACGACCTGAAGAAGGCTCTCGAGATCATGCCTGACAATATCCCTGTAACAGCTTCTGTAGGTAACTGCTACATGTTCCTCGCTCAGGAGAAGGCAGAGCAGATTTCTGCCAAGACCAACGGTAGAATCCCTAAGTCTGCAGAGGATGTGATCGTCGGCGTTTACAACCAGGCCATTGACTATCTGACAAAGGCAAAGGACATGGACAAGAACATGGAATACAAGACCAGCTGGGCTTATTCTCTCTATACTTGTCTGTATCGCACTTTGGGCGATGAAGATCCTAAGACCAAGGAGGCAGAGGCTCTGACCAAGTAATCTCTGATCAATAGTATATTTAAAGGGCGTACCAGAATTGTGACAATATAAGTTGTGGCTTTTTGTGTGTGGTTCCAGACAAACACTCTATACTCACTTTTAGTTCCGGTTTTGGTACGCCCTTCTCTTTTTATATACTTCTTTTTTACCGGCATATTCAATTTTACATATATTTCAGGTATTTACTTTTAGGGTAGATTAATTTTTTTTATGTTAGTGGGATAATGAAACGTTTGCTTGTAATTTTATCTATAATCAGCCTTTTCCATTCATTTGCCTTCGCTCAGAAGAAGGAAATCTCTCAGGCACAGACTTACGTCAAGACAGGTAAGAATCTGGACAAGGCAGAAGCGAGTATGAGGAAACTGCTTGCCGACTCTGCAAATCATGCCAATATCAAGATATGGCACACTCTTACAGAAGCTATCCGTCTGCAATATGAACAGGCCAACGAGCAACTCTATCTCAAACAGAAATTCGACACGGCTTCTCTATTCAACATAGAGCTTCGCATGTTCCAGGCTTATGAGTCTATGGACAGCGTTGATGCCCGACCCGACCACAAAGGAAGGGTGACGATAAAATACAGGAAGCGTAATGCTGAATATCTGAGCGTGTATCGCAAGAATCTTTATAACGGAGGCGTGTTCTTCTTGTCCAAGCAGAATTACAAGTCAGCTTTCAATCTCTTCGACGCATTTCTCGACTGCGTCAACCAGCCATTGTTCTCAAACAATAAATTGAGCATGACATCGCCTTCAGAGCTCTCTGCGGCCTATCTTGCAACATATTGTGGAGTGAAACTCGGCAATTCGGAACTTGCCCTTAAGTATTCGGCTTCCGCTCTCGACTATAAACCCGGCAGGGAAAAGACCTTACAGTTCTTGGCAAATATCTATAGCGAGAAGAAAGATACCGTATTATACAGGGAATCCCTTAAAACAGGCTTTGATGAATATCCTCAAAACGAGTTTTTCTTCACCCGCCTTGTAGACTTCTATAACGGAAAGAATCAGATAGATTCGGCAAACGTTGTAGTTGACAAAGCCTTGATGGCAGATAGCCTGAATACACTCTTTCTTTATGCCAAGAGCAATCTGCTGCTGAATATGGGTGAATACGGGAAATGCGTGTCCATCTGCGACAGTCTGATTGCCCGCAACGACACCCTTGCCGATGCCTATTATAATGCCGGTGTAGCCTATATGAACATGGCTTTCAAGGCTGAAGGCAAATCTCAGATGAAGAAATATTATAAGTGCTCCTTGCCGTATATGGAGCGATACCGCGAACTTGCTCCCGACCAGAAAGACAAATGGGCAGCAGCCCTATACAACATCTATCTCAATCTTAACATGGGAAAGAAGTTTGAAGAAATAGTGGGGATTTTGAAGAACTGAAATAATCCCAATCAATATTAAAAGTCCTCAATCGGTCATTGGGATTAGAAAATGAAACAATCCCAATCGGCCATTAGGTTACAGTTTAGTGACGGTAAAAGAATAACTTGGTATGATTTCACCGTCACTCAGTCATGATGACAATGACAGCCGGTGGTTCTTATTTCTGACTGTCATTGTCGTTTTTGTCAGTTTCCTCGTTTATGCCTCTGCTGTGCTTCTTTGCATATTCCACATAGTCGTAAGGCTCCATACCTTTTGGAAAGAAGTCTGCCAATATAGCTTTTGCCTCTTCTGGATTCTTGTCTACCGCGTCTTTCAAGTATCCTATAAATTCATCTCCCATACCCAGATAGTTGCTGCATGCTGCAAGGTAAGCCAGTCCGCGTGTCCTTTCAGGATCCTTTTCAAACACTCTCTTGAGAAACATATACGCATATTGGTCCATGCTGTGCTCATACAGAGACACGGCAATCTGGAATGTATATTCAGTTGGGTTGTTTGTCAACTTATAGCCATTGTAGAATGCTATGTTTGCATCTTCAAACCTGTTCATGCCCAGCAGGATGCTACCTTCCACGAGATACGTTTCAGCGTCAAGTTTTCCGTATTCCTTAAGCTTCTCCAGATATTTGAATGCCAATCCGTTGTTCCCCATCCATCCGTAAGTGATGGCGAAATCTCTGCAGATGTCAATCTTGTTGGCAGTTTCTTCTGTGCATTTCGTTTCTGCGCTTTTCAGGTAGGCAAGAGTCTTATCCATATCCTGCATGCAGAAATAACATCTCGCCATCATCATGTCGCTCTGTTCTGAGTCTGTGATTTCCGCACTCTTCCGATACGCTTCAAGAGCTTTCAGATAATTGCACATCTTGAAGAAAGCGTTGCCCAGTATCATATACGCCTCGGCATCCTTGTCATCGATGGCGAGAGCATATTCTATGCTTGTAGCAGCATTTGAGTACTTGTCGAAATTGTTCTGTTCTATGGCCAGGATTTTCCAAAGTCCTGTGTTGAAGGGGTCTTTGTCTATAAGCCTCTCCATTATCTCCGCTCCCTCTTCGTATTTCCTTTCAGCGAAAGCCATGCGAGCTTTCATTCTGAGATAGTCATTGCTGCTTTTGTCTCTGTCCAGTTCCAGATAGTGCTTCGCCTGCTTCGTCATACCGTAGTCAAGCAGCAGGTTGCAGGCTTCAGCAGGCAGGTCAAGCAGGTCTTCGTCTTCAAGATACGTCAGAGCCTTGTCAAGCGCCATTATCGCCTTCTCTTTCTTCTCCGTGAAGATATAATATTCGGCGATGAGCAGAGCATAGTTAAGGTCGTTGCATTCTGTGATTTTCTCTATACATTCCTTTGCTTTCTCCTTGTCTTTCTTCACCATTATATAATATCTGGCGAGCACGATCTTTGGAGCCGTGGCGTCGGGGTATAAAGAAGCTGCATACTCGGCAGTCTCCTTTGCGTCAGCCAGCTTGCCTTTCTCGAAATAATATTCCGCGATGTCGGCCAACTCCTCGGAGCCGAGTATGCAACTTTTACCTTCCCTCTTGCTTGTTTCGTAGAGGTTAAGGTTGGTTTTGAATTCTTCAGAATTATAATAATTGTCTATGCTTCCTGCCATTATTTCTTGTCTGCCATTTTGGCCCAGGTGTCTTTCAGACCCACAGTCTTGTTGAACACAAGGTGGTCGGCTGTAGAGTTCTTGTCGGCCATGAAATAACCGATTCTCTGGAACTGCAGATACTCTCCGGCTTTCTTCTCAGCCGCAAAGTCCTCAACATAACAGTTTGTCCTTATCTTCAGAGAGTCCTCGTTGATGAGATCCCTGAAGTCGCATTCTTCGGCAGAAGGGTTCTCTATTTTGAACAGACGGTCGTATTCTCTCACCTCTGCCTTCTTGCAGTGGTCCACGCTTACCCAGTGGAGTGTGCCCTTCACCTTTCTGTTTGCTCCCTCCATTCCGCTCTTGCTCGTAGGATCGTATTCAGCCTGTATTTCTATGATGTTTCCTTCTTCGTCCTTCGTGCATCCAGTACACTTCACGATATAGGCGTTTTTCAGTCTCACTTCCTTGCCGGGAGTCATACGGAAGAATTTCTTCGGTGCGTCTTCCATGAAGTCTTCGCGTTCTATCCACAGGTTGCGGCTGAATGTGATGTAGTGCTTTCCGTCTGCCTCGTTCTCAGGGTTGTTGATTGCCTCCATCTCTTCAGTCATGTCTTCAGGATAGTTGGTGATGACGAGTTTCACGGGATTCAGCACAGCCGACACTCGTGTAGCCTTTGCGTTGAGGTCTTCGCGCACGGCAGCTTCGAGCAGCGCCATGTCGTTCAGTGCGTCAAACTTGGTGTATCCGATGCTGTCGATAAACTTGCGCACGCTCTCCGGCGAGTATCCGCGTCGGCGCATTCCGCAGAGGGTAGGCATACGTGGGTCGTCCCATCCGTCAACGAGATGCTCGTCAACCAGCGCATGCAGTTTTCTCTTGCTCATCACCGTGTATGTCAGGTTGAGTCGGTTGAACTCTATCTGTCTGGGGCGGAAATCATGGATGTTGTCTCCCTCTCCCTCGTAGACCTTAAGTTCGTCGATGAACTTGTCGTAGAGTGGACGATGAGGCACGAACTCCAGTGTACAGATAGAGTGTGTCACGCCTTCGAAATAGTCGCTCTGTCCGTGTGCGAAGTCATACATCGGATAAGCATGCCATTTCGTTCCTGTGCGGTGGTGAGGCGTCTGTATGATTCTATACATGATAGGGTCGCGGAAGTGCATGTTCGGGTTTGCCATGTCGAGCTTTGCGCGCAAAACCATCGAACCCTCCACAGCCTCCGGGGTGTTCATCTTGTTGAACAGTTCCAGGCTTTCCTCCACAGGTCTGTTTCTGTATGGCGACTCCACTCCAGCCTGTGTCGGCGTTCCTTTCTGCTCAGCAATCTGCTCGCTTGTCTGTTCGTCTATGTATGCCTTTCCGTTTTCAATCATCCATACGGCGAAGTCCCAGAGTTTCTGGAAATAGTCAGAGGCGTAATATATGTTTCCCCATTTGAATCCGAGCCACTGTATGTCGTTCAGGATAGAGTCCACGTATTCCGTGTCCTCTTTGCTTGGGTTAGTGTCGTCGAAGCGCAGGTTGCACACTCCGTTGTATTTCTCTGCCACACCGAAGTCCATGCAGATGGCTTTGGCGTGTCCTATGTGCAGATATCCGTTAGGCTCTGGTGGGAAACGTGTTTGTATTCTTTTGGCGTTCTTTCCTTCTTCGAGGTCTTTCTCGACCAACTGTTCCACGAAGCTGAGGCTCTTTTTCTCCTCGCTCTTTATTTCTTCTGAATTTGCCATGATTCTTATTGTCTTTTGTTACCTATTTTAATCTAAATACAAAGTTACTGAATTTCGCTATATCTGCAAAATAATCAGCTTTGTTTTCACAGTCCTTTTGCTCTCAGTTCCGTTCTTGCCTGTTCCAGGGCTTTTGTCCAGTAGGTGTCGAGCGAGAATTTCGTGATGTAGCCTTCGGTCCTGATGTATGCCTCCACGAGGTCGAGGTCCATGTCGTTGAAGCGTGGATTCTGCAGAGATGCCGTCTTGAAGAGTTCTCCCACTTCAGCCTTTGCCTTTTTGTTTTTCGCCTCTCCCAGTTTCTTTATATAGAGGTTCACGAAGTCGTACATGGCGTAAGCCTCATAGTCCAGGGTCTTGACGGTGCTGTCGGGCATCACCTCGTTCATCTTCATTGCCATATACACGAGAGCGTCCACTTTGAATGTCGCCACCTTGCGTGTCTGCAGATCCTTCGATTCGTCGTTAGCCACGTCCTGCGAGAGCTTCATTATTTCCTTGTATACGCCCTGGCTGTAAGCTCCCTGTGTCATTGTGAGAGCCATCAGCAGTATGATGATCATCCTTTTCATGCTTTTATTTGTTTTGATGTTTCGTTTCCGTTATTGCTTATTCGCCGTTTCCGTCAGTTTGCCTGTCGCTTTGCCGGCATTGCCCGTCAGCTGGCTCACTCTGCTGCGGTTTTTGTTTATGAAGTCCTTCCATCCCCGGTAGTTCACTCCCGTTTCCGGTCTTCCAGCCTGCAGGAAGTGGCAGTATGCGGCAGCCAGAGCATCCGTGGCATCCATAAACGGCACCTTGTCTTTCTCCTTTATTCCCAGCAGCCTGAACAGCATTCCCGCCACTTGTTCCTTTGATGCCTGTCCTTGTCCGGTTATTGCCATCTTGATTTTCAGCGGTGCGTATTCGTGTATCGGCACGCTGTGGTGTATTGCTGCCGCTATCGCCACTCCTTGTGCTCTGCCGAGCTTCAGCATCGACTGCACGTTCTTTCCGAAGAAAGGTGCTTCGATGGCCATCTCGTCGGGCAGGAACTCGTCTATTATCCCCGTCACCCGTTCGAATATCCTTCCGAGTCTCAGGTATGGGTCGATTTCCTTCCTCATGTCGATCACTCCCATTGCCATCATCGAAGCCTTGTTGCCCGCCACCTTCAGAAGTCCGTAGCCCATCACGTTGGTTCCGGGGTCAATGCCGAGTATTATCTTTTCTGAAGCCATAGTCTTCATGCCGGGTTATTTGAAGTATGGGTTGTGTGCGGTTTCGAATCCCATGGTCGTCTGTTCTCCGTGTCCGGGCAGTATGATGCAGTCGGCAGGCAGCAGCGAACTGAGTTTTTTCAGGCTCTTCATCATGTCCTGGTAGCTGCCCAGCTGGAAGTCAGTCCTGCCGATGCTGAGTCTGAACAGCGTGTCGCCGGTGAAAGCCACATTCTCGTCCTTTGAATACAGCACTACCGACCCCGGCGAGTGGCCTGGTGTGGAGATCACGTCGAGGGCATGGTTGCCAAACTTTATCACTTCTCCTTCGTCGAAGTAGTTTTTCACTTCCGCAGGCTCTTCGCGATACGTCATTCCTATCAATGCGCTTGCCTGTGCCGGAAGGTTCTCGATCAGCTGGCTGTCGTGTATGCTCACTTCCGGTTTCAGCCCATAGGTGTCTTCCGCGAATCTGTTGCCGAAGTTGTGGTCTATGTGTCCGTGTGTGCTGACCAGCCTTTTAGGTGTCAGCCCGTTGTCGCTGATGTATCTTTCCATCGCCTTGCGTTCCTCGGGGTGTAGCGCTCCGCAGTCTATGATGACACACTCCTTGGTGTCGTCGCTCACCACGTAGCAGTTCTCCTGGAACATGTTGCATTCAAATCTCTGTATGTTCAGCATCTTGATTCCTGTTTAAATGGTTCTTCTTCTGATGGCGGTTGCATTGAAGTCAGTCTCTTCCATAAGTCTCCTTTCTGCCTGTTTCAGTTTCCTGACCTTCAATCCCAATGTCTATCCCACCGGCACGTAGATAACGAATTTTTCCTTGAACCAATCCTCGTCAAACCAGTTTGTTATCTCTGTAGCTTCTGCAATCTTCTTGAAAGGGCGCATTTCGCCTTCCACGTTGCCGCCTTTCAGACATATCACTCCGTTGGGCAGAGAGTTGCGTTGCTCTTTGCCGACGTTCTTCTTCACGATTTTCATGAGGTCGGGCAGCGGCATCACGGCACGGCTCACCACGAAGTCGTATTTTCCTTTCTCCTCTTCACCTCTGAGATGCACGGCTTCCACGTTTTCCAGTCCTATAGCCGTTGCCACTTCGTTCACCACGCGTATCTTCTTTCCCGTTCCGTCAATCATCTTGAATTGCGTTTCCGGGAACAGTATCGCCAGCGGTATGCCTGGGAATCCGCCTCCTGTGCCGAAGTCGAGAATCCTGGTGCCCGGTCTGAACGATACCGCCTTTGCTATTGCCAGCGAGTGCAGCACGTGGTGCAGATACAGGTTGTCTATGTCTTTCCGCGAGATTACGTTGATTTTCTCGTTCCAGTCTTTATACAGGTCGAAGAGAGCTGCGAACTGCTGCTTCTGCTTGTCTGTGAGGTAGGTGAAATATTTCAGTATTTCTTCCATCGTTTTGTTTCTTGGGGGGTTAAGTTATCTGTTTTATTTATTGTTTTAGACCAACGTCGTTCTCAGCTGTGTCTGGCTTGTAGTGTTCGGCCATATTGAGGTGACGCGTCTTTTGTTGTTATTTTATTGTAGTCATAGTGTTTGCGTGTGGTATATGGTGCAGCTTATCTTATGCAAAGATAATGCAAGGCGAGAGGAGAACGAAATGAATGTATTCATTTCTTATCCAGAGCCGTAGCTTATCTTATGCAAAGATAATGCAAGGCGAGAGGAGAATGAAATGAATGTATTCATTTCTTATCCAGAGCTGTAGCTTATCTTATGCAAAGATAATTATAATTATTGAAATGTGCAAATACTTACACTCTCTATCTTGTGCGAGAACAGGTCTTTGGTTTGGGTTCCTGTTTTCCGGATATCCGCCAATATGTGGGGACTTCATTTTTTTTATTGCCTTTCATGGTGTTCTTTTTGTGTAGTTCTTTGTTTCTGATCCGGTCGGTTTTTCATGTCAATATGAGTGTTTGCATCTTGTAAACCATTGGTTTCTGTCTCTTCAGTCGCCGCTTTCCTCCTGTCCGTCAGTTTCCCGTGTTGCCGATAAGTCCCGAAACGATGTTCAGCGTTCCGGTCAGCATCTTGTCGCGGTTCATCACGTCGTCGTGTAGCTGCATGATTTTCTTGGGCTGGGGATGGATGTCTGCCACATCCAACTTATAGGAGAATGTATAGCTGTTAGAAAAACTTTACAAAATTGTCCCACTTGTCCCATTGTCCCATTGTCCCAACAGGAAATGGTATTTTTGTCTAAGTTATTATATATCAATATATTATCTTTTTTATTACATTTATTTTTCGTTATATGGGACAATGGGACAATGGGACAAGTGGGACAAGTGGGACAATTTTGTAAAGAGTTTTACTCTCTTTTCCCTCTTTCCCTTGCCATCTCCTTGAGGTCCACATTAACGATCTCTCTTGTCATTATAGCTATATTATTTTCAAGAACAGGGAAGGAGCTCTGTCGTATCCAACTTGTCAGAGATGTATAGTCATTAGAAAAAGCTTTACAAAATTGTCTCAATTGTCTCACTGTCTTATTGTCTCAAGTGGAATTGGTTATTTTGTCTAAGTTGTTATATATCAATATATTATCTTTTTTATTACAATTATTATTCATTTTATGAGACGTTGAGACATTGAGACAATTGAGATGTTGTTGGGGTAGGGTGTGTTGGTAGTGATAAACGAAAAAGAGGCATTTACTTGCGTAAACACCTCTTGGATTTTAATTCTTAGTGACTCCGACAGGATTCAAACCTGTAACCTTCTGATCCGTAGTCAGATGCTCTATTCAGTTGAGCTACGGAGCCATATTTCTGAATTGCGAGTGCAAAGGTATGGAACTTTTTTGAATCTGCAAAATTTTTGAGTGTTTTTTTGAGATTTATTTCGATTTTTCTTTGTTTCCCCTCGTCTGAAAGCTTTTTCTCCTTGTTTTTTTCCAGGAATGTAGCTAAAATGTGATGATTCCCCCGATTACTAAAATTCACAAAAGCCAAACAAAAATCCACTCTTCTAAAACATCAAGATCCAAACAATCCCCAATGACCGATTTATGATAAACCGAAAAGACTGAATCCTGTCTTCATGAGACGAGGACTCAGTCTTTTTCGTTTTATTCAGTTCCTTTCATAAAGACGCTTTGCTTAGTCGTCCATGAGTTTTCTGTATCTTCCCTTCTTTATCTCTTCGTTTCCGAGGCGTCTCGCCTTGTTTATTTCGTAGTCAGAGTAGCTGCCCTCGAAATAGAACACCTCTCCGTTGCCTTCGAAGGCGAGGATGTGCGTACAGATTCTGTCGAGGAACCAGCGGTCGTGGCTAATCACTACGGCGCATCCGGCGAAGCCTTCGAGACCCTCCTCAAGAGCGCGCAGCGTGTTTACGTCGATGTCGTTGGTAGGCTCGTCGAGCAAGAGCACGTTGCCCTCCTGTTTGAGTGCCATCGCCAGCTGCAGACGGTTGCGCTCACCGCCCGAAAGCAGTCCGCAGAGCTTGTTCTGGTCGGTGCCAGAGAAGTTGAAACGCGAGATGTAGGCGCGTGCGTTGATGTCTCTGCCACCCATGCGTATCGTTTCATTGCCCTGACTGATGGTTTCATAAACAGATTTGTTGGGGTCGATATCCTTGTGCTGCTGGTCCACATACGCCAGTTTCACGGTTTCGCCCACCTCGAAAGTTCCTCCGTCGGCATTCTCCAGTCCCATGATCATGCGGAAGAGTGTGGTCTTGCCGGCTCCGTTAGGGCCTATCACGCCCACGATGCCGTTAGGAGGGAGCATGAAGTTGAGGTCGTTGAAGAGCACCTTCTCTCCGAAAGCCTTCTTCACGTGTTGTGCCTCTATCACCTTGTTGCCGAGGCGCGGACCGTTGGGGATAAAGATTTCGAGTTTCTCCTCACGCTCCTTCTGCTCCTGGTTGAGCATCTGCTCGTATGCGTTCAGACGCGCCTTTCCCTTTGCCTGGCGTGCCTTGGGTGCCATGTGTGCCCATTCCAGCTCCCTCTCCAGGGCTTTTCGTCTCTTCGAAGCCTGCTTCTCTTCCTGCATCATGCGTTTCGTCTTCTGGTCGAGCCATGAAGAGTAGTTGCCGTGCCATGGAATGCCCTCGCCTCTGTCTAGTTCGAGAATCCATTCGCTCACGTCGTCGAGGAAGTAGCGGTCGTGGGTGACGGCAATCACCGTTCCCTCATACTGCTGCAGATGCTGCTCCAGCCAGTCTATGCTCTCAGCATCGAGGTGGTTGGTAGGCTCGTCGAGGAGCAACACGTCGGGCTTCTGCAGCAGCAGTCTGCACAATGCCACGCGGCGTCGCTCACCGCCAGAGAGGTTCTTCACCGAACTGTCGCCTGCCGGGCAGCGCAGAGCCGCCATCGCGCGGTCGAGTTTGGAGTCCATGTTCCATGCGTCGGTAGCATCGATGATGTCCTGCACCTCAGCCTGTCTCTGCATCAGCTTGTCCATCTTGTCGGGGTCGCTGTAATATTCTTCCTCACCGAATTTCAGGTTTATCTCTTCGTATTCCTTCAGGGCGTCGTAGGCTTTCTGCACGCCTTCCATCACGTTCTCCTTCACGGTCTTCTCTTCATTGAGAGGCGGATCCTGAGGCAGATAGCCAACAGTGTAGCCCGGGCTCCACACCACTTCTCCCTGAGAAGGCTGCACCAGACCGGCTATGATTTTCATGAGTGTGGATTTACCTGCTCCGTTGAGACCTATGATGCCGATCTTGGCGCCATAGAAGAACGACAGGTAAATGTTTTTTAATATTTGCTTGTTGTTCTGCGGGATGGTTTTGGAAACCCCCACCATGGAGAAGATAATCTTCTTGTCGTCTACTGTTGCCATACTGTGTTTTTTGTTTTTTTTTAAAGGTTAGTATTATATTGTTTTTATTGTTTACATATAGTTCTGTCTTCAGATTCGGCAGACTGAGATTGGGGAATCCGCATTCCTAATCAGCCGTTTTGCTCACTGCGAAATATTTTGCCTCCCTGTTGCTCAGATATATGCCGCATGTGGAACTTTGCGGATACATGGCTCCGTTTTCCGTGAGCTTGATGTTCAGCGCCTTGAAGTCGAGCAGCTCGCTCAGCGGGAATATCAGCTTCTGGTCGGGGAGCGACGGGTAGCCCACGGCAGGCCGGATGCCCTGATAGGCAGCCTTCGCCAGGTCTTTCATGCTCAAGGCTTCGTCTGGCGCATAGCCCCACAGGTGGCGTCTCACCTCTCTGTGCAGCCATTCGCTTGTAGCCTCTGCCAGTCTGTCGCCGATGCTCTGCATCATGAGTGAGCGGTAGGAGTCAGTGCCGCTTTTCAGCGTTTCCAGTTCTTCGGCATAAGACGGTGAGACCGTTATGGCGAAGACGCCGATGAAGTCGTTGTGTCCCCGAGGTGCCACGAAGTCGCAGAGCGACAGTCTGGCTTCGCCCATCCTGTTCGGGTGTTTCTGCCTTGGCGTAGGCAGTTCGAGGTCTTTGCCCTTCACCGCTCCCGGCAGCACTATGCTGTGGTCTGTGGCATAGGCAGGATAGAATCCCACCTGGGCCTGCATATAGTGTTTCTTCTCTATTTCGTCGAGCAGCAGTTCCGCTTCTTCCTTTATGTCGTCAGCTTCAGCCTGTCCCTTTCTCACCTTCCATAGATTATAGAAATACGTCCAGTTGATGAATTTCCTCACCTCCTGTATGTCGATGTGCTGCAGGGTGCGGTATCCGATATATGTGGGGTGGGGCAGGGGAGTGTCGTTCCAGTCAATCTGAAACCGGTTGAGCTCCTTGTCCTTTGCCGTCGGGCAGCAAGGGCAAGCCGCTGTGGCGTTTCCTTTCCCGTCGGCGAGGTTCATTATCCCGTTCACTTTCTTCTGGGCGTCGTGTTGTCTCACCAGTTCCTGCTGCAGTTTCTTGTTCTCCTCAATTATCCTGTCCCTCTCGGGGCCCTGTAGCTGAAGGGCGATTATAGGGTTCTGGGCGGCGTCCTTCATGTGGAACACCGGTCCGCTGTACAGAGGCGCTATCTTGAGCGCGGTATGCAGTTCGCTTGTCGTCGCTCCGCCGATGAAAAGCGGGATGTCGATGCCCGCCTTAGCCATGGCTTCGGCAATCTTGCACATCTCGTCGAGCGAAGGGGGTGATGAGTCCGCTGAGAGCACGAAATCCACTTTCTGCTCCTTGACGGTCTGTATTATCTTCTCGGCAGGAGTCATTACCCCCAAGTCGATTACGTCGAAGTTGTTGCATCCCAACACCACCGCCACGATGTTCTTTCCTATGTCGTGAACGTCGCCCTTCACCGTGGCAACGAGATATTTGCCGTTGCTCTTTGCTTCCGCTCTGCCTTCCCTCCTCTATGTATGGCTTGAGGATGGCAACGGCGTGTTTCATCGTGCGAGCCGACTTCACCACCTGTGGCAGGAACATCTTTCCCTGGC